>JASJBY010000296.1 GCA_030066245.1 Gammaproteobacteria bacterium | reverse complement strand
TCGCCGATTCCGGCATTCGGCGCTGGGGAGTCGGTCACGGCCGGCGCCCCGATGGTGGGCGCTGGCAGCGTGCTGCAGATGTTCCTTGGGCTGCTGGCGGTCCTGATCCTCATCGGGGCCCTGGCCTGGATGCTGCGTCATATCTTGCGTCTTCAGCCCACAATGAGCGGCCAGCTGCGCATACTGGGTGGACTGTCCATGGGCGCCCGCGAGCGCGTCGTGCTTCTGAAGGTGGGTGATACGCAGCTGCTTCTCGGGGTTGCACCCGGCCGCGTTCACACGCTGCACGTGCTGGACAAGCCGCTCGCCGAGCAGGCGACGGAATCCCAACTGCCTAAAGGCTTCGCGGCTCAGCTCGCACGCGCGCTGCAGCGGGACAAGGGAGCCCTGCGCGATGGGTAATCCACTCGTCTTCCAGCGCGCCGCGCCCGGCGTCGATGGACCCGGACCGGACATGCGCAGCTGGCGCAACGGCGTTGCCGTAGGCCCCTCTGCTCGCCCGACGGGGGAGCAGAATGCCGTGCGCGCACTAGGCTGGGTGGTGGCAGGCCTCCTGCTGATGCTGCCCGTGTGTGCCGAGGCCGTCCCCGGATTGCCGGCAGTCTCGGTCACTACCGGCAGCGAGGGCGAGCAAACCTACAGCGTGAGCATGCAGGTGCTGCTGCTCATGACGATGCTGAGCCTGCTGCCGGCGGCGCTCATCATGATGACCTCGTTCACACGCATCATCATCGTGCTTGCCATACTGCGCCAGGCGCTGGGTACCGCGCAGACGCCATCCAGCCAGATACTCATCGGCCTGGCTCTATTCCTCACCTTCTTCGTCATGACGCCGGTCTTCGAACAGCTGAACACCGATGCCCTTCAGCCTTACCTGAGCGAAGAGGCCACGTTTCAAGAGGCCGTGTACAGTGCGCAGGGACCTCTCAGAGCCTTCATGCTGGCGCAGACCCGAGAGACCGACCTGGCCCTTTTTGCAGAGATAGGCGACCGCCAGGACATCGGAACCCCCGAGACCGTGCCGTTCTCCATCCTTGTTCCGGCTTTCGTCACCAGTGAGCTGAAAACGGCCTTTCAGATCGGGTTTCTGATGTTCCTCCCGTTTCTGGTGATCGACCTGGTGGTTGCCAGTGTGCTCATGTCCATGGGCATGATGATGCTGTCGCCGCTGATAATCTCGTTCCCGTTCAAAATCATGCTGTTCGTGCTGGTAGACGGATGGGCGTTGGTGGTAGGCACCCTGGCGGCCAGCTTCTATGCCTGAAGGCCGGCGACGCGAGGTGCACGCCCCATGACTCCCGAGACCGTACTGAGCACCGGCCAACACGCGCTGGAGCTGACCATCGTGCTGATACTCGTGCTGCTGATTCCAGCGCTGGCGGTGGGTCTGCTCATCAGCATGTTCCAGGCAGCAACCCAGATCAACGAGATGACCCTGAGCTTCATCCCGAAGCTGATCGCCACCCTCCTGGTAGTGCTTCTTGCGGGACCCTGGATGCTGGCGCTGCTCACCGACTACACCCGACGGCTGATGGAGAACGTTCCCTTTCTGATCGGATAGCGGAGATGACGAGAGTAAACGCCAGTCCTTCGCGGTGCCCTCTACCCGGTGCGTTCGGGTTGCGGCACAAGTACCGCGTTCGCGGATGACCACGGCCGATGGTCTGGACGAGCACGGAAGTAGCGGCATGGGCCACGAGCTGGCTGTGGCCGTTCTTTCGCATCGGCGCCATGCTCGCCGTCACGCCGTTGTTCTCCGCCCGGTACGTGCCGGTTCGAGTCCGCCTGGGACTGGCCGCGGCGCTCACCATAGTCGTCGCCCCCACCATAACCGCTACTCCTTCAGTCGCTCCGTTCTCGGCCGAGGGGCTCCTGATCACTCTGCAGCAGGTCCTCATCGGGGTGCTCATGGGCCTTGCGCTGCGTCTGGTCTTTACGGTCTTCGAGCTGGCGGGACAGATTGTCGCCCAGCTCATGGCGCTGCATTTCGCCTCGCTGGTCGACCCTAACAGCGGCGTTCAGGTGCCCATGCTCAGCCAGTTCTACCTGGTGCTGGCAACCTTGGCCTTCCTGGCTCTGAACGGCCATCTTCTCTGTATCGAAGTGCTGGCGGAGAGCTTCGAGATCATCCCTGTGGGCGTGCACGGCATGGGGCGCGACGGTTTCTGGAGTCTGGTGCTTCAGGGAGGGTGGATATTCTCCGCAGCGGTGCTGTTTGCGCTGCCGGTGGTTGCAGCACTGTTGATCGTGAATCTTGCGTTCGGCGTCATGACCCGCGCCGCGCCCCAGCTGAATATCTTTGCCGTGGGTTTTCCCATCACCATGATCATCGGCTTCTCGCTCATGCTGGTGACGCTGCCCGGCGTTTCGGCGCAGTTCGAACAGCTGTTCTCCGACGCCATCGCCTACCTTAGAGCATTGCTGGGGAGCAGTTCCTGATGGCGGAGCGCAACGACAGCCAGGAAAGAACCGAACAGCCCACCCCCAGAAAGCTTCAACAGGCGCGCGAGCGAGGGCAGGTACCCCGTTCCCGGGAGCTCAACACCATGGGGGTGCTGTTGGTGGGGGCAGCCGGGCTACTGTTCCTGGGCCCTGCCATGCTGGAGGACCTGCTGGCCCTGATGCGCTGGGGATTCAGCCTGGCACCCGGGCAGACGACGGACACGGCCATGCTGAGCCTCATGCTGGAAGAGGCGCTTGTGAGCGGGATTCAAGCCATCTTCCCGTTCCTGCTGATGGTGCTGGTAGCGGCCCTGATCGTGCCGATGGGCCTTGGCGGCTGGTCCTTCGCGACCAGCGCTCTGGCCCTGAAGTGGGACAAGCTGGATCCCGTCAAGGGACTGCAGCGCGTGTTCGGCGTGCGCGGCTTGATGGAGCTGGTCAAGGCCCTGGCCAAGTTTCTACTCGTGGCCGGTATCTCGATCCTGTTCATCTGGTCACAGCTTGACGCACTGATCGCTCTGGGCAGGCAGCCATTGTCTGCATCACTGGGCGCCGCGGCCACCCTGGTCGCCTATTCCTTCCTGGCGCTCTGCGCCGCCCTGGTCATGATTGCCGCAGTGGACGTGCCGTTCCAACTCTGGCAGCACAGTCGCCAGCTGCGAATGACGCGCCAGGAAGTGAAGGAAGAGTTCAAAGAGACGGAGGGCAAGCCCGAAGTTCGCTCGCGCATACGTAATCTGCAGCGGGAGATTGCGCAGCGGCGCATGATGGAAGAAGTGCCAAAAGCGGACGTCATTGTGACGAACCCGACCCACTTTGCCGTGGCCCTGCGCTATGACCCCGAGAGCATGGCCGCACCGAGAGTCGTGGCCAAGGGCGCCGACCTCATGGCGCTGCGGATCCGGGAAATCGGCAGCCGTCACCACGTGCCCCGGGTATCGGCTCCGCCACTGGCACGCGCAGTGTATTACTCCACCAAGCTGGATCAGGAAATCCCTGCGGGCCTCTACGTCGCGGTCGCTCAAGTGCTGGCCTATGTCTACCAGCTGCGGCGTTACCGGGAGGAGGGCGGCGAGGCGCCGAGCATGCCCGCGGAGCTTCCCATCCCTGACGATCTGCGACGCGGCCCGTGAACAGGGCGCGGCCCGGTTGCCACTGAGGGGTATCAGAGACCGCTATGCAGCCTACCAACATCATGGACGTCCTGCGCCACTTGATTCGCAACGGCCTCGGCGCGCCCCTTCTGCTGCTCATCATGCTCTGCATGATGGTCATTCCGCTGCCGCCGACCATGTTGGACGTGCTGTTTACGTTCAACATATCGCTGGCGCTGCTGGTGCTGCTGGCAGCGGTTTACGCAGAGCGACCGTTGGATTTCGCCGCCTTTCCTACGGTCATTCTGCTCGCGACGCTGCTCCGACTCGCCTTGAACGTGGCGTCCACCCGCGTGGTTCTGCTCAACGGCCATACCGGCACGGACGCGGCGGGGCGGGTCATCGAGGCTTTCGGCGAATTCGTGGTCGGCGGCAACTACGCTGTGGGCTTTGTCGTTTTCGTGATCCTGATCATCATCAACTTCGTTGTCGTCACCAAAGGTGCCGGGCGAATTTCGGAGGTCAGTGCCCGCTTCACCCTGGATGCCATGCCGGGCAAGCAGATGGCCATCGACGCGGACCTTAACGCAGGCATTATTTCTCAGGATGAGGCACGGGACCGGCGCACGGAGGTGGCTCAAGAAGCAGATTTCTACGGCGCTATGGACGGCGCCAGCAAGTTCGTGCGCGGCGACGCCATCGCCGGCATCTTGATTCTGATGATCAACATCATAGGCGGGCTGGCGGTCGGCACGATGCAGCATGGTCTGAGTTTTTCGGCGGCCATGCACAACTATGCGCTGCTGACTATCGGTGACGGCCTGGTGGCGCAGATTCCGTCCCTGGTGCTGTCTTCCTCGGCTGCCATGATGGTCACTCGGGTCTCGTCCTCCCAGGACATGGGGCAGCAGATCCTGGCGCAGCTTTTTCAGAAGCCGCGAGGTCTCGCCGTGACCGCCGGGGTGATCGGTGCCATCGGCCTGGTGCCGGGCATGCCGAATCTGGCCTTTCTGGCCCTGGCCGGCGTCGCGGCGGCCGGGGCGTGGCACCTGGCTCGGCGCCAGCAACTGACCGAGGAGGCGGCACAAGCCGACCAGGCTCCCGCGCCTGAGCCGGCGACCCGCGACCTGAGCTGGGACGATGTATCGCCGGTGGATGCCCTGGGTCTGGAGATCGGCTACCGGCTCATCCCCATGGTGGACAAGAGCCAGGGGGGACAGCTGATGGGGCGGATCAAGGGTGTCCGCAAGAAGCTTTCCCAGGAACTCGGATTCCTCATTCCGCCGGTGCACATCCGGGATAACCTGGATCTGGCGCCCAACAATTATCGAATCACGGTCATGGGGGTCGCTGTCGGGCAGGCAGAGGTCCTCCCCGAGCGCGAGATGGCCATCAATCCCGGCCAGGTATTCGGTCATCTCGAGGCTCAGCCCGCCAGGGATCCCGTGTTCGGCCTGGAAGCGCTCTGGATCGAGCCCGATCAGCGAGACCAGGCCCAGACCTACGGTTACACGGTGGTGGACGCGAGCACGGTGATTGCAACTCACTTGAACCAGGTCCTTCAAGACCAAGCCCACGAGTTGCTGGGCTATGAGGAGGCTCAGCAGTTGCTGGATCGACTGGCGGAGACGGCGCCCAAGCTGGTGGAGGATCTGGTACCGAAAACCCTTCCCCTCGGGACGCTCGTGAAAGTGCTGCAGAATCTTCTGGAGGAGCGCGTGCCAATACGCGACGTCAGAACAATCGCCGAAACACTGGCGGAAAATGCACTGAAGAGTCAAGAACCCGGCGCCTTGACCGCGGCAGTCCGGGAAGCGCTGGGCCGCTTCATTATTCAAAATATCAGTGGCTTAGATGATGAGATGGAGGTCATCGCCGTCAATCCAAACCTGGAACAGCTTTTGCAGCAATCGTTGGAGTCCGCCACGGAGGGCGGCATCGGACTGGAGCCCGGACTGGCGCAGAGTCTGCAGGGCTCCCTGGTCCAGGCCGTGCAGCGACAGGAGGCGACCGGAAAGCCCGCCATCCTCCTGGTTGCGCAGGCCATCAGACCGATGCTTGCCAAGTTTGCCCGCCACGTGGCGCCCGCTCTGAGGGTGCTCGCCTACAGCGAGCTGCCCGACGACCGACAGGTGAAGATAGTTGCCGTGGTGGGCGGGGGGGAATCTGGAGCCGTCGCCCAGGCGTAGGCACGGTGGAGGCTGCGAGGACAAAGCGAGATGCAGATCAAGCGCTATTTCGCCGACGATATGCGCCAGGCCATTCGCAAGGTCAGGGAAGCTCAGGGCCCTGATGCAGTCATTCTCTCCAATCGCAAGGTTGACGGTGGCGTGGAGATTGTCGCCGCCGTCGACTTCGACGAGGCGGCGTTCTCGCACCTGCCTTCCCAGGACGGCCTGGTCCCCCGCTCTGAATCCCAGGTGTCTCCAGCGGATCCCTCGACCGGCGGGCTTTGGTCCGAAGACCCGGCCCTGGCGAGCATGCGCAACGAGCTCAACAGTCTGCGCGACCTGCTGGAGAAGCAGCTCTCAGGCCTGGCCTGGGGAGACCTGGGCCGCCGTTCCCCCCAGCGCGCCGCGCTGGTGCGCCGGCTTCTGGAGCTGGAGCTCAGCGCAGGCGTTGCACGCCAGATTGCAGCACAGGTTCCCGAGAGCAAGGACCCGGAGTCGGCCTGGCGGAATGCCCTGGGGATTCTCGGCCATCGCCTCCCGGTGACCGAGGACAATATTCTCAGCAAAGGCGGCGTGGTCGCCCTGGTGGGCCCCACCGGTGTCGGCAAGACCACTACGGCGGCAAAGCTCGCGGCCCGCTTTGCGTTGCGGCACGGAGCAGGCAGCGTGGCCCTGGTGACGACGGACAGCTACCGGGTGGGCGCGGTGGAGCAGTTGCGCACCTATGCGC
>JASJBY010000295.1 GCA_030066245.1 Gammaproteobacteria bacterium | reverse complement strand
TCGTGAATCGTGACTCGTGAATCGTGAAGCGTGAATCGTGAAGCGTGATTCGTGAAGCGTGGAGAAGAACGGTGACTCGGTTTAGGGTGACTCGGTGACTCGGGGAAGGCAGGCAGCCCTTAGGTTTAGGTTCGCTCGTGCTCCCAGTGTCCCCCGTGGATAATACCGCTTCTTCCGGATGAAGCGTGATTCGTGAATAGTGAGAAGCGGGTGGTGGGTGAGCCGGGTTTGTCCAACATTGGGACACTCATGGAACAGTATCCGGTGTTGCTCTTTGACGCCTATGGTGTACTGGTGGATAAGGCGGGGCCGCTGGCTGGCGCGTGCGAGCTTATCAGCCATCTGAATACCACAGGAAAAACCTACTTTGTGCTCACCAACTCAGCGAGCCGGCTGCCCGGCAACATGGCATCGGGTCTCCAAGAGATGGGGCTGGAGGTCCCTGCGGAGCGCCTCATCACGTCGGGCATGCTGCTGGAACCGTACTTCGAAGCACAGGCGCTGACGGGCAAGGCCTGTGCCGTGCTGGGCACGAACGAGTCGGTAGAGTACGTAAAGCTTGCGGGGGGCATGCCGGTGCCTGCGGGTGAGGACGCAGAGGTCATCGTTATCGCGGACCAGGCCGGCTTCCCCTTCGTGGAGACCATCGACGCAGTCCTCAGTGCTCTTTTCCGCCGCCTGGACGCCGGTCACAGCTTGCACCTGGTGCTCTGTAACCCGGACCTGGTCTACCCTTTTTCCCCGGGCCGATACGGCATCACTGCAGGAAGTCTGGCAGCCATGCTGGAGGCCGTCCTACGCGAGCGCTATCACGACAGAGGTCTGGACTTCGTGCGTCTCGGAAAACCTTACAGCCCTATCTTCGAGGAAGCCTCCCGGCGCGCGGGAACCCGGGACATGGTCATGTTCGGCGATCAGCTAGCGACCGACATTCTCGGCGCACGGCGATTCGGCATCGACTCGGCGCTGGTTCTGTCCGGTCTGGCCCAGGAAAGCACTGCCGACTGGCCCGAGGACATGACACCGAATTACGTGCTGGAGTCGTTGGCGGGCATCGAAGAATGAACGGCCAGCGGAAACTCCTTCTTCATTTACCAAGCGAAGCCAGGGCTTTGAACATTGCAACGTTTGCGTGGAAACCGAGTCCGCCTAATGAAAAATGCGCGCTACACCCGTACTGACAAGCCGTCGGCCAGCGACAGCTGGTAAGCCCGGTAACTGGGGATACTACCCACCAGGAAGCCCGCAGCCACCACCGCACCAAGCAGGATCCACTCGTAGGGGGACAGACCACCGATTTCGATGAAGATCCCGAATCGGCTCTCGACAATCGGCTGACCAGCGAGCAGCAACAGGTAGAGAAACGCCAGGCCGAAGAGAACACCGAGCAGCGTGAGAAAACCCGCCTCACCCATGATCAACGCAAACACGTGACCCGGGCGCGCACCGACCGAGCGCAGTATGGCCATCTCGCGGCGTCGCTCGTTGAGACTCGTCAACAAGGCAGTCAACATACCGAATAACCCGACCACGACCACGAACACCGAGACGATAAGCAATGCGTTCTCGGCAACACCGATCAGATCCCAGAGCTGGCTGAGCGCCACGCCCGGCAGGATCGCCGAGAGCGGCTCCTCGGGATAGTCATTGATGAAGCGCTGCACTCGGAAGGTGGCGACCTTAGACTTCAAGCCAACCAGGGCGGCGGTAATCACCTTGGGTGTGAGGTCCATCCCCCGAGCCTGTTCCGCCGAGATTGACACGCCGGGAATCGGCGCGCCGCTCTGCCAGTCGATGTGGATCGCCTCGATTGCCTCGAGGCTGACGTGCACGGTGCGGTCAACCGGCGTACCGGTGCGCGCGAGTATTCCCACTACACGGAACGGCTTGTCATCGTGTCGAGCAAAGCTGACGTCGCTGGCGCCATGCGCAACGATGATGGGATCGCCGATGCTGTAATCGAGCTTTTCTGCCACCTCTGCGCCGAGAACAGCGTCGTAAAGGTCAGTGAACTGCCGCCCTTCGGCGATTGCCAGTGGCCGACCACGTGCGTAGCGGTAGTGTTCGAAATAGGCCGGGGTCGTACCCAGGACACGAAATCCACGATGTGAATCACCCAGCGAAATCGGTACGGTCCACGCCACCTTCGGATATGCGGCGATATCCTGGTAGCTTTTCCAGGAGATGTTGTTGGTCGCATCACCGATACGAAAAACCGCGTACAGCAGCAGCTGCACCGGTCCACTGCGTGCCCCTAAGATCAGGTCCGTTCCTGACAGCGTATTCGCGAAGCTCGCGCGCGCCTCAGTGCGCAGGCGCTCGACGCCAACCAGCAGGGCGACGCTCAGCGCAATGGAAACCACCGTCAGCAGGGCCGTGAAACGTCTATTTATCAGACTCTTCCAGGCCAATGAGAAGATCGCCACGGCTCAGGCCTCGGTCACGGCGTGTGCCGAGCGATTCGTGGTCGCGAGGTCGACCGTCCGATCGAACAGGCGTTCCAGCGAGGCGTCGTGACTGACGAAAATCAGCGTAGCGCCCACCTCACGGCATTCGTTGAACAATAATCGGATGAAAGACTCGCGCCGATCCGCATCCAGCGATGAGGTCGGCTCGTCGGCGATAAGGAGCTCCGGGGAGCCCATCAGGGCGCGTGCTGCCGCGACGCGCTGCTGCTGGCCGACACTTAGCGTCGTGACCGCGCGCTGATGAAGGTCGGGATGATCCATGTCGAGATGTCGCAGCAGGCGCCTCGCTTCGGCTTCCAGGCCGTTGCCACGCGCCAACGCCCTGGCGCGCCGGCGTGCCGAGAAGCGACAAGGCAGCATCACGTTGTCGGCCACCGACAGATAGGGAATCAGATTGAACATCTGGAAGATGTAACCGATGTGATTTGCCCGGAAGTGGTCGCGCTGGACGCCGGCAAGCCGTTCCAATGCCTGGTCCATGACACGCACCGTCCCGGCGACAGCCGTCGTAACCCCTGACAGCAGGCTCAACAAGGTGCTTTTTCCGCTGCCACTCGGGCCTTTGATAAACACGCATTCGCCTGGCGCAACCTGCAAAGCATCGATGGACAAGACCGTCGGTGCTTGCGGCTGCCAGCGGAACTCCAGCTCCCTTACGTCGATGACCACTGTAGATCCCTATCTTCTGGCCAAGCTCGGCGGCTGATACGCGCTATTCACGAAATCCAGGCTCAGAATCTGACCACGTGGCTGGCCGCTGTCAGGTCTGCGGCCCCTTGTTTGCTTTCGATGACGTACTGAACTTTGAGCTTCTCCGTGCCCGGAAAGGCTTCGAACAGCTCAACGGTCAGGTTCTTCAGCTTGCCCGGCTGCTCGCATTCGAAGTGATAGGCGGCTTCGATATCCGAGTGAGTCTCGCCTTCCTGCTCGTGCCCCTCATGTGCGTGCTCTTCGTGCTCAAGCTTCTCATGACCGTGTCCATCTTCCTTTTCATGATCGTGAGCACTTGCATGCTTGTCCCCATGTTCATCGTGCTCTTCGTCAAGCAGCGTGGAGGTGACATCCGCTTTTTCCATGCGGCAGCCGGCTTCGGCGTTGAAGCGGAACAGCCGGTCACCGTCCTTCAGCGTGGCGACGGCCTTGTCCAGCGCGGCGTGGTCAGCCTCGGACGAAGGCGCATGCTCGAAGCCGACAATATTCGCGGCCGGACTATTGAGTTCGACGTGCACCTCTTGGCCTTCGAGCGCCAGATTTAGGGCGGCGATGCCGTGAACATGGGCGTCATGCTGGCGCTTTTCATGATCATGTTCGTGCTCGTGCTCGTGTTTCTCGTCCGCGGACACCCAGGGCGCGACCAGCGCCAGCGGAGCAAGCAGAGAAGCCGTCAGGGCAATTCGATTCAGTTTCATGTTCGATGTCTCCTTTTCAGCTCGATGGACAGAACTCGATGTCGGTTGAAGAAACCCTATTGGTCGTGCTTTGCGGAGCACTGTGCACAGGTCCCCAGCAGCTCAACAACCGGCCGCTTGGTACGGAATCCGATCGCCTTGCCGGCGGCCTTCAAACTCTTGGCCACACTGGGGTCCTCGACCTCGGCGACCTCGCCGCAGTCATCACAGATCATGAACTGGCTTGCGTGCGGGTGATCTGGATGCATGCAGCCCACGTAGGCGTGAAGGCTCTCGAGCTTGTGCGCCAGTCCTTGCTCGAGTAGGAAATCCAACGCCCGATAGACCGTCGGTGGCGAAGGATTCTTGACGATGCCGCGCATCAAGTCCAGCAACTCGTAGGCGCTCACCGGCGTGTCCGACAGGCACAACAGTCGAAGGACTGCCTTGCGTTGATCGGTCAACCGCACGCCGCGTTCACGGCACAGGGCCTCGGCACGCTCCAGTACATGGGTGAGTTGCTTATTGTTCACCGGTTTCTCCTTGCCATGTGCCCCGTGCGGCGGCCACTCGGGCACGGCGACGATCGAGGATCTGAGCCAACATCGCGGACAACACATAGACTCCGCCCACGAGAAGGATGATGGTCGGGCCGGCCGGAAGATCCGGGCCGTACGACAGGGCCAGGCCCGCGATGCTCAACGCCGCACCCAGCAGTGTCGCAATCAGCATCATGCGGCCGAGCGAATGGACATAGTGACCGGCAACGGCTGCCGGCAGTGTCAGGAGTGCCAGTACCAGGATCAGGCCGACGACCTGGATCAGCAGCACGACCGTCACCGCGACCAGGACCAGCAACAGCAAATAGAAGAATCCGACCGGCACGCCGCGCAAGCGGGCGAACTCTTCATCGAACACCACGGCGAGGAACTGGCGGTGATAGGCGGCGACTGTCGCGAGCAGTATTAGATCGAGTGCGATCATAAACCACAGGCTCTCGCGTGGCACGAGAAGGATGTTGCCGAACAAATAGCTCATCAGGTTGGCCTGGTAGCCCGGCGCCTTCGCAATGAACAGCACGCCGACCGCCATGCCGATCGCCCACAAAGCGCTGATCAGCGTATCCTCCTGTGCGTGCCAGTGCAGCCGCACCCACCCGATCAGCAGCGCGGCTGCGATGGCGGCCGGCAGGGCACCGTGAAGCGGTTCGAAACCGAAGTATACGGCCGCACCCATGCCACCGAGCACCGAGTGGGCGATGCCGCCAGCAATAAAGGCAATACGCTTGACGACCACATAGGTGCCCATGATTCCGCAGCCGATGCTCGCCAGCAGCGCCGTGGCTACGGCAGTCTGCAGGAAGGCGTGCTGCAACAGTGCAGTGAAAAAACCGTCCATCGGTCAATGGCTGTGCGCAATCATGCGCACCTGCTCCCCGTAAAGTTCCTGGATCGCATTTCCGTCGATGGCATCGGTGTTATGGCAGACCAGGGTACGATTGATGCAGGCGACCCGACTGACGTAGCGCGAGATGTAGGCTACGTCGTGCGACACCACGAGGATGGTCATGCGGGCGTTCAGCGCCTTGAGCAGATCAAAGATCTCGCTCTCCATCCGCTGGTCGATGTTCGCGGTCGGCTCGTCGAGGATCAGGATGCGCGGTTCGCCGCCCAAAGCCCGAGCCAAGAGCACGCGCTGCAACTGGCCACCGGAAAGGCTGCCGATCTGCCGCTTCGCGATGTCACCGGCTTCGACCTCGGCCAGGGAATGTCGTATCGCCTCACGATCGGCACCGGACACCCGCCCGGGCCACAGGGTATGCCACTTACCGTTACGCTGTCCGCTATTCCGATCCAGGCCCAGCCGCCCCAACTGTACCACCTGCTCGACCGAAATCGGAAAGTCACGCGCGAAGCTCGGGTACTGCGGCACATAGCCCAGCAGCCGGCTGGCCGCACACGGCGTTTGGCCCAACACGTTGATATGGCCTGACTGCGGTTTCAGCAGGCCGAGGATCAGTTTCAGCAGCGTGCTCTTGCCACCGGCATTCGGGCCAACGATGCCGAGAAACTCACCCTCTTTGACCTGCAGGTCGATCCCTGACAGCGTCGGCACACTGCCGTAAGAGAAATTCAACGCGTGGATATCGACCGCCGGTTTCAAGGCTGCAACGCTTTTGCAAACTCGCGCCCGACCCGGCGGAGGTTGTCGACATAGTCCGCGGCCAGCGGGTCAACAGAGACCACGACGCCACCGATAGCCTGTGCCACCTGGCGTGCCTGGCGCTTGTCGAACTGCGGCTGCACGAAAACCACCTTGACCTGCTCCTGCTTCGCCTGGTCGATCAGCGCCGCCAGTCCACGCGCACCCGGCTCCTTGCCCTCACGCTCGATCGAGACCTGGGTCAGCCCGTAACTTTCAGCGAAGTAGCCCCAGGCCGGATGAAACACCATGAACTTGCGGTTCGGCAGTGGATCAAGCAGCGTATGCAAGTCGGCATCGAGGGCACGCAGCTCGGCCACGAAGGCGTCGTGGTTGCGGGCGAAATCCGCCGCGTGGTCAGGAGCCAGCTCGCTGAGCTTGTCGCGAATCCTGCCGACCATATG
>JASJBY010000294.1 GCA_030066245.1 Gammaproteobacteria bacterium | reverse complement strand
CGGTTGGGATCGTTCTTGTCATTCACCAGGCGAACGATAAACACCCGCTCCTGGATGTTCTCCATGCCGAGGGCCTTTTTTGCCGCCTCGGCCACGATCCATTTGTAGGATTCGCCGTTGATCATGATCTGCCACTTGCCCGTGCGCACCGGCTTGCCGCCCTCGGTAAGCGCCTTGCCCTCGTCGCCCGGCTGCTTCCAGACCGGCAGACCCCACTCCTCGAAGTGGTGCACGGAGTCATCCACATGGCGGCCCAGATCGTAGACCAAATCCTCCCGGGTAATACCCATCAGGTCGCCGCGCACGTAGCGTACGTAGTCGGCCGGGTCGTTCTCGCCCAGGTAGGTGTTGATGGCCGAGAGTCCCTGCGCGACGGCCCCGGAACGATCCAGAGCCGCCTTGTCCACCAGCTTGATATTCAGGTCGACACCGTTCTTCGCGGCCTCTTCTTTCCAGCGCATGATCTCGAAACCTGCCCCGCAACAGGCCATACCACCGCCGATGAGGAGGATATCAACCTCCTCTTCAACGACTTCCGGATTTCCAAACCCGTATTCAGCCATTCTGGAATACCTCGGTATGCTTTCTCGGCCGCCCCCGCTTTCTCTTGCCGCCCCGCCTTAGCTGGCGGCGAACTGGCTCATGTCGCAGGAATGCGTGCCCTTGGTGAAGAGGGTCGCGTGATCACCGACATCCGACAGAGCGGCATCCGGCTTGTTGGCATACGGCTGAATGGAACCCTCGGGAGTGGTCCGGATAGGGAACTTGAAGCGCTTCATGTCGCCGTTTCGAAACCTGATGGTCCACATGATCGAGTCGGTCCCGCGGAGAGGTTGCACCCATGCGCCCAGCGGCACCACGTCGGCATAGTGGCGACACTCGACGGCCTGCTGCGGACAAATCTTGACACAGGAGTAGCACTCCCAGCACTGCTCAGGCTCCAGGTTGAATGCCTTCATGGCGTGGCCGGTTCTGGAGCCGTCCTTGTCAAGCAGCATCAGGTCGTGAGGGCAGATGTACATGCAAGCGCTTTCATCCTGACCCCTGCAGCCATCACACTTGTCGGTTCGAACATAGGTTGGCATGGATGCTCTCCTGTGATTGCCGAGGGTTTCTGCACCGCCGCCCGCCGGCAACAGCACCGCTGCCGACGCTGAAAGGGTCAGTGTTCACCTGGTACTCCGCCACAGTGGTGTTCACTGAATACCAAACGTTGGGCGGCCGGAGCCCCGCCTCCGGCGAGGCCAAACTGTAAAAAGCGGAAAACAAAAAACCAAGCAGTAATATTCTTGCCTTACATAAGTTCCGTTTATTTTTTAACATCTCCGGTCTCAATGACCGCATCCGGGTCACCGGGGATCCGCCGGCGCCCAGCTCCGTCCGCTCGAGACGGCTCGAGGATGCTGCAACCTGGGCTACTCCCGGCTTCCGACACGGTCACACGCAATCCCGGTACTGGCCCCGCGAAGTCTCCTGACAGCTCTGTACTCGTCCCGGGGATCGGGATTTGCCGACAAGACGTTTTCATGCCTCAGACCACCATGACCGCGCCCCGTCAGCGCCGCCAAGGTCACATGGACGGCGGTCTCTGACAATCAGGCGGACAGCATGCTCAGGCCCACCACCGCCAGAAAGACCGCGAACACACGGCGCAGGATCCGCGTCGGCAGGCGGTGGGCCAGTTTCGCGCCCACAGCCGCGAAGACGACGCTTGTGGCCACAATACCCGCTAGCGCTGGCAGGTAGACGTAGCCCAGACTCCAGGCCAGGTTGATCTGAGACGCGCCCGTGATAACGAAACCCGCGGCGCCGGCTACCGCGATGGGTAGACCCACCGCCGATGACGTACCCACCGCCTGGCGTACCTGGACCTGGCACCAGACGAGGAACGGCACGGTCATGGTGCCCCCGCCAATGCCTACCAGAGCCGAGACGGCACCTATCAGCCCCCCGATGCTCGCCAGGCTCCACGGGCCGGGAAGCGCCCGGTGCGGCCCCGGACGCAGGGAGAAGCCGATTTGCGCGGCCGCCAGCAGCGCAAAAACCCCGAAGAACAGCCGTAAACCGCGGCCCGGCAGCGCATCCGCCAGCACGGCACCGAACAGCGCGCCGAGCATGACACCGGGCAGGAGGCGCGCGAAAACCGGCCACAGAACCCCATGCCGCCGATGATGCGCCACAACCGAGGAAACAGACGTGACCACGATAGTCGCAAGCGAGGTCCCCACCGCAAGCTGCATGCGAAACTCCGGCGGAAACCCCTGCATCTCGAAGGTCCAGGCCAGAAAAGGCACGACGATGAGCCCGCCGCCTATTCCGAGCAGTCCTGCAGCGGTGCCCGCGAAAGCTCCGATCACGAGATAAGCTGTCAACAGGTACATGCCCGCCATTCTAGGAAACCGCTCACGATCGGGTTAAGCCTTCGCCGTGGGGGCCATACCGGCACGAGCCGCCGGTAAACGCGGTAGATATCTCCCTAAAGGCCCGACGGTCGCTATCCCCGCGGCCGGCGGTCCCGGCCACTCAGGCCGGTACGGCCCTGACGAACACCAATGACCACCCACGGCGCTGCCCCTTGACCCGCCCGGGCACGTCCGCCAGAGGCCGGTTGCAGAGTTGCGAGCCGTTGCGGCAGCGCAAGAATCGCAAGGCCCTCCCGGGTCGTGAACTCCGCTAAACTTGAGCAGTCCCTCCCTGGCCTTGCGGGCAGCCAAGACGAGGAATTAGCGCGGGTCAGACGCCGCTCGCCAGATGCGCTGGTGCGCGCATGCCCTGGGCCAACCCGCCTGGAGCGCATTCAGGACCGGCCGTACAGGTTCCCCGGGACCGGTCACAGCCAGCGCCGGCAAGATATTCAGCCGCCCCCGCCTGTGCCGCAGTTTGGAACCCAACCGCCGCGGCGGGGCTCAGAATTACAGGGGTGGGACAGTACGGAAGGCACCTGATACTATGGCTTTCGAGCGCTTCAATCGCAGTGTCGGCACTTGACTATCAGAATTAAACCTCGCGCGCTGGTGCCGTTTCTGATCCTGGCGGCTTCTCTGCTCGGCTTCTTTGCCCTATATGCCACACGGCCACAGGGCGCCCCCGTGCAGCCCGACGAAAAGATGTGGCCGGTCTCCTTGGAAACCGTCCAGGTCTCGAACCTCCAACCTCACCTGACGCTGTACGGGCGGGTTGAGACTCCGCGAGATGCCAAGCTCACGGCGGCCATCGCCGGAGACATTCAGCAACTGCCGGTGCGCGAAGGGCAGGACGTGGCAGCCGACGACCTGCTTGCAGTCATCGACGACAGCGACTACCGCCTGGCTCTTGCCCAGCGAGAAGCTGAACTCGCTGAGGTCGAGGCCGAGATCGAGAGTGAGAAGGCCCGTCATCAGACCAACCTCGCGTCACTGGAGCACGAGCGTTCCCTGCTCAACCTGAGTCGCCGCGCTGTGAAACGGGCCAAAGACCTGGCCGACACCAGCGTAGGCTCCCAGGCTCAGCTGGACGAAGCACGGCAGGCCGAGGAGCGGCAGGCCCTGGCCATCGCCGAACGCAAGCTGAGCATTAGGGAGCACGGCATCCGCATGGCACAGCTGGAAGCGCGTCGAGCCAAAACCCGGGCGCTGCGCGACCGGGCGCTCCTTGACGTGCAGCGCACCCGCATCCGGGCTCCGTTTGCGGGACGCATCAGCGAGACTCACGTGGCGCCCGGCGATCGGGTGCGCAGTGGAGACCCGCTGCTCGCGATCTACGACGCCGGCGAGTTGGAAATCCGAGCCCAGATCCCGACCCGGTACGTGGACATGGTGAGCCAGGCCCTCAGCGCTGGTGAACGCTTGCCCATCACGGCGACCATCGGTGAACGCACGGTGAGCGCCGAGCTGGACCGCCTGGCGGGGCAGGTGCGAAGGGGCAGCGGGGGACTGGACGGCCTTTTCCGGGTTACCGGGGGATCCGACGTTCTGCAAATGGGCCGCACTCTGGAACTGCTGATGACGCTGCCCAGCCAGCGCGCGGTGGTGGCGCTGCCCCAGGAAGCCGTTTACGGCATGGACCGGGTTTACAAGGTGGTTGATGGGCGCATGCAGGGTGTGCTGGTGGAGCGCGTGGGGGACGTGCGCTCCAGCACGGGTGAACGCCGCGTCCTGGTTCGCAGCCCCGCTCTTGCCTCCGGCACCGAGGTGGTGACCACTCAGCTCCCCAACGCCATCGACGGTCTGCGCGTCCAGGCTTCGCAGCACGCCACACCGTCCACCGGCAACACCGCCCTGACCGCGACCGCGCCCTAGGCGCTTGCGCTGAGACAGGCCCCCCGTGTTCGAGCACAAGAACGACATCATCGGCATATTCGCCCAGCACCGGGTGGCCGCCAACCTCCTGATGGTGATCCTGCTCCTGGCGGGCATCTGGTCGGTGTTCCGCCTCAACACACAGTTCTTCCCGAACTTCGCCCTGGATATCGTCAACGTGCGGGTAGTCTGGACCGGCGCAAGCGCCGAAGATGTCGAGCGCTCCATTACCAATCCCCTGGAGCAGGAGCTGCGCAACCTGGACAACCTCAAGAAGATGACCTCAACCTCCGCCAACGGCGTGAGCTCCGTCACCCTGGAATACGTGGAAGGCACGAACATGGGCACGGCCCTGGACCAGGTCAAAGAGAAGGTCGGCATCGTCCGGCAGCTTCCGAGCTCGTCGGAGGAGCCGGAGGTAACCCTGGTGGTGCGCTATGAGCCCATCGCCCGGGTTCTCGTGACCGGCCTCAACGACCGACGGGAGCTGCGTCCGCTCGTGCGCAGCATGGAGCGTGAACTGCTCGACCGCGGCATCGCGAAGGTGAATATCACCGGCCTGCCGGAGGAGGAGATAGCCATCCAGGTATCGGTCACCGCGCTGCACGAACTGGGACTGTCCCTGGACGAAATCGCCCAGCGGGTAAGCAGCCACAGCAGAGATTTGCCGGCGGGCACCGTCGGACGCGACGACGTTGCCCGCCAGCTGCGCAGTCTCGAGCAGCGGCGACAGGCACCGGGATTCGCCGATCTACCGCTGGTTGCCCAGGAGGAGGGTCGCCTGGTGCAGCTCGGGGACGTGGCCGAGATTCAGCGCAGACCGCGCGAAAAGCAGGTCACCGTCTCGTCCCAGGGCAGACCCGCCGTGGAGCTTCAGCTGATGCGCCCCGAGAGCGGTGACTCCCTGGAAGGCGCGAGAATCCTGGCGGATTGGGCAGAAGAGCGCGCCCCGACCCTGCCGCCGGGGGTGGAGATCCAGATCTTCGACGAGAGATGGCAGCTCATCAAGGAGCGCATCTTTCTGCTTCTGAAGAACGGTGCCGGCGGCCTGTTGCTGGTCATCGGCATTCTGTTTCTCTTCCTCAACGGGCGGGTGGCGACCTGGGTCGTGGTCGGCATCCCGGTGTCCTTCATGGGCACCCTTGCGGTGCTCTACGCCATCGGCGGGACCATCAACATGATCAGCCTGTTTGCGCTGATCATGGCGCTGGGCATCATCGTGGACGACGCGATTGTGGTGGGAGAGGATGCGCTGACTCACTTCCAGACCGGCGAAAACTCTCTGGAGGCGGCCGAGGGAGGTGCGCGACGGATGCTGCCCCCGGTGATCTCCTCGTCTCTCACCACCATCGCTGCATTCCTGCCCCTGGTCATGGTGGGGGGCATTGTCGGCAACATCCTCGGGGACATCCCCACCGTCGTGATATGCGTGATTATCGCCTCCCTGGTGGAGTGCTTCCTGATTCTGCCGGGACATCTGCGCCACGCATTCCGGGGCTTGTCCCGGCGTCCGGTCAACACCATGCGCCGACGTCTCGACGAACTCTTCGCGGCGCTGCGGGACCGGTGGTTCCGCGCTCTGGTGACCAGCGCCATCGACCACCGGTGGACCACGGTCAGCCTGGCCGTCGGGACACTCATTGTCTCCGTCGGACTCGTCGCCGGCGGTCGCACTGCATTCACGTTCTTCCCCACGGTGGAGAGCAACGTCATCTACGCCAACGCAAACTTCGTCGCCGGTACGCCGCCCGAGCGGGTGCGCGCGTTCCTCGGCCAGGTGCAGGCGACGCTGCGGGAGACGGAGCGGGAGCTGGGCGGAGGGCTTGTGGTTGCGGCTGTGACACGCTACGGCACGGCCCTGGCCAGCGATGAGCGGGTGGCGGCGGCCAAGGGTAATCATCTGGGCTCCATGCTCGTGGAGCTGCTGCCTTCAGACAGTCGTCAGGTGCGAAACGAAGCCTTCATCGCGCGCTGGGAAAGCAAACTGGCCCTGCCTCCCGGCCTGGAGAACTTCACCATCGCATCGCGACGGGCCGGGCATCCCGGCCGTGCCGTGAACGTGGAACTGCGCGGCGCGAGTCCGGAAAACCT
>JASJBY010000293.1 GCA_030066245.1 Gammaproteobacteria bacterium | reverse complement strand
ATGCCGTCGACGGGCGCACGAACGTCCGTTCGGTCCAGCTCGTCCTGCGCCGTCACCAGGCGCTCTTCCAGCTGAAATATCCGCTTCTCCAGCTCGCGCAGCTCCGCTACCACCTCTTCCCTGAAGGATTGCTGGCGCTGGATGATTTGAAGCTCGGCCTCTCCGATCCCCTGTTGAGCGCGGGCAATCTCCGAGATGTATTCCCCGCGCTCGCCCCTCAGCTTGGCAATCTCCCGTTCATAAGCGAAGATCCGCGTTCGAGCCACATGACCTGCCTTCTCAAGCCCACGCAAACCACCAAGTTCCTCCTGCAGGTACTTGAGCTGGTCCCGCCTGGCTGCCTGCTGGGCCTCAAGGCCGGCCATCTCCTCGTTGAACTGGGAAATGCGCTGGTCGAGGATGGCCAGCTGACCCTGCAGCGATTTACGCCGTGCGTCGAATAGCTGGGACTGGCCAGCGATAGCTTCCCTCACCTTGCTCGTCTCAGCCCGTTGCAACAGCGCCTCGGGGAATCGAATCTCCGCCAATCCGTCCCTCTCCGCCACGAGTCTGGACTTCTGAGCGAGCGCTGCATCCAGCTCACCCCGCAGGATTTCCAGTACGGCCCGCGCCTTGGTATCGTCGAGACGCAGCAGCACGTCGCCTTCACGAACCCGGTCACCGTCGCGCACCAGGATCTCCTTAACAATGCCCCCCTCCAGGTGCTGAACGGTCTTGCGGTTGCTCTCCACGGCAATGATGCCTGGTGCTATCGCCGCGCTATCCAGCGGAGCGACAGCAGCCCATGTGCCCAGACCGCCAAACGCGATGCTGATGATGGCGATTCCGATGCCGATGAAAACCCGGGTGTTTTCCGGCGCGCGTGGAATAGACCCCTGGTTGTTCATGTTGGAGGCGGAGTTCGTCATGTCCTACTGGGTTTCCATTGGGGCAGGCGGTGTCCGCCGGGCTGCCGCCGCTTTGATGGGCGTCACACGCCGGAACCGCTCCATGACCTTTTCGCGCGGCGCCAGGAGTTCCATGGTACCGTTCTGGAGTACCAGAATTCTATCGACGCTCGCCATGATGGCGGGCCGATGTGCAATAAGGACCACGGTCGCACCTCGGTTCTTCAGGCTCTGCAAGGCCTGCTGAAGCGCCTGCTCGCCGTCCGTGTCCAGATTGGAATTCGGCTCATCCAAGACGACCAGGCACGGGTCGCCGTAAAGGGCTCGAGCCAACCCTACACGCTGGCGCTGACCAGCCGACAAGGCCCGCCCATCCTCTCCGATAGCTGTATCGTAGCCCTGCGGAAGATGTAGCACCAGATCATGCACACCAGCCAGCTCAGCCGCTTCCACGACCTTGCCCGGATCGTGCTCGCCGAAGCGCTCGATGTTCTCCGCGATGGTCCCTTCGAACAGCTCTACGTCCTGGGGCAGATAGCCGATATGCGGGCCAAGCTGGTCGGGGTCCCAGCTGGAGACGTCCGCGCCGTCGAGACGGACTGCTCCCCCCTGGGGAGCCCAAACGCCCACCAGCAGGCGTCCCAGCGTAGACTTGCCCGCGCCGCTCGGCCCAATGACGCCGAGGGCTTCTCCCGCCTCCAGCTTGAACGAGAGCCCTTTGAGCACTGGGACCTTGGTGTTCGGAGGAACGGCGACAGCCCGCTCCAGTGACACTAGCCCTTTCGGCGCAGGAAGGACCATGGGCGGCTGGTCTGACCGGGTCGCATTCAACAGCTTGTTCAGCCGGTCATACGCCGCTCGGGCATTGACATAGTTGCGCCACTGTCCCACGGCCTGTTCCAGGGGCATTAAGGCGCGCGACATCAGGATGGCCGAGGCGATCATCACGCCCGGAGTGATCACCTGCTCGATCGCCAGATAGCCACCGGTACCAAGCACTGAAATCTGCACCAGCAGACGGACGAACTTTGACGAGGACGTGATCGCGCCCCCCCGATCGTTCGCCTGGGCCTGGTGAGCCAGCGCCGTCTCATGCTTGTCCAGCCACCGACGCCGGAGCCCTGACAGCATGCCCATCGCCCTCAGAACCTCGACGTTTCGCAAACTCGATTCCGCAAAGCCGCTGGCGACGATACTTTGCTCCGAGGCCTGCCGAAAAGCTCCGCGAGTCACAAACGCATTGACCAGCGCCAGACCGAACAGAACCAGCGCCCCCACCAGCGCCACGGTCCCGAGCACGGGATGAAACAGGAAAATGATACCCAGGAATAAAGGAACCCACGGCGAGTCGAAGAGCGCCACCAGGGAGCCGCTGCTCAGAAGCTGGCGCAGATTCCCAAGGTCCTGGAGTGCTTGGGCGTGCCGTCCTTCGGACGTCCTCAAACCATGTACCAGGACAGCAGAAAACACACGCGAGTTCAGGCGACGATCGAGCCGGATGCCGCTGCGCACCAGCACTCGGGAACGTACCAGATCCAACAACCCGTACATGACCAGAAGGAACACGGCGACGATCGTCAACATGGCCAGCGTTGAGTGGCTTCGGCTTGAAAGAACCCGGTCGTACATCTGCAGCATGTAGAACGGGACCACGAGCATCAGTGCGTTGACGAAGAAGCTGAACACCGCAACCGCGATGAACGTCCCGCGCAGTTCCTTCACAACACCCTGAAGGTCTGTCACCTGTGATCCCTGATGTGACCGCCGCTTCATGTCAGTCAATGCTCCTCGAAAAGCCCGCCTCGGTAACGCCAGAATCGGAGCCGGCGCACCAACGCTAAACTTGAAATCCTACCACACCACGATAGCCAGGTCAGATGGCCTACTGGATTAGGCCCAGGTATGATATTTCTTTCGATGTAAGGTCCCGAAAACCCATTGAGGTGATGGCGATTGGCCGAGAGGACACGCTGGCTGTTCTATGCCACTAATGGCTTTGGGCTCGGACACATCGCCAGAACCCTCGCCATCGGCAGCGCGCTTCGCCGACGAATGCCGGAGGCCGAATATCTGTTTCTCACCAACAGCGAAGCGAGCAACCTTCTCTGGGACGAGGGATTCGCCAGCGTCAAGTGTCCCTCGCAGGAGTCCGGCCGCGTTTGCGGACTAGACCGCGACACTGTCCGGTGGCTGAATCACGTGACGGCGGTCAATACGGTCGCCGCCTACAGACCGGACGTCCTGGTGGTCGACAGCTTTCCCATCGGCTGGACAGGCGACCTGCGCTCTCTGCTCCCGTTTCAGAAGCACCGGGTCTTCATATACCGAGAAAAGAAGCCGGCGCTGGCCATGCATCCGGAGCTGAGGAAGTTTCTAGAAAGGTACGACCTGGTCCTGTCTACACACGCTCGAGACGAAATCGAGCTGCCGGCGTTGAAAAAGGCGAGGATCGAGAGTGTAGGACCGGTGGTAATGCGTTCGAGGGAGGACGCCTTGCCGAGAGAACAGGCCCGCGCACGGCTCGGTCTGCCGGCCGATGGACTGGTGATCTACGTCGGTTTCGGCGGCGGCGGCGACAAGGAGTACAACAAGCTGGTTACGTGGATCCTGAAACACGCCGAAGCGTTCTCTGATTACACCTTTGCCGCCCCGGTCCCGCCCATTTACGGGTCCAAAAGGCTCTCCGGTTTGCCGAGCAACCTGCAGCAGTTCAGCTACTTCCCTCTGTCTGAGTGCCTGAGCGCGTTTGACGGCGCAGTCTCGGCACTTGGATACAACGCATCGATGGAGCTGCTTCATCATGGCGTGCCGAGCCTGTTCGTGCCTCGCCCCGTGCGGGAGGACGACCAGCTGGCCCGGGCACGCCGCATCGCCGAGCACGGCGCGGGGTGGGTTGTTGAGCCTTTCGATGATCAGGGACTGAGGCAGGGGCTAGCGTCCATGGCCGATACTGATGAGAGAGTCCGCGTATCGAAGGCCGCCCAAGCTCTTGTTCCCGAGAACGGCGCTGACCGCGCGGCGCAAAGTCTCTTGGCACTACTGGACGACGCGTAATCCGTTATGCATCTCCGCATCGCGAAGTACTGGTGGCTGCTTGGGCTGCTTTACGCCGGGACTCTGGCGGCGGACATGCCCGCCGGAGATGCCCATGACAGACTCCCGCTCGAGGTGCCCATCGACTGTCAGGTCGGCGTCGACTGCTTCGTCCAGAACTACGTCGACACGGAGGCCGGGCCTGGCTACAGAGACCACAGCTGCGGCCCGCTAAGCTATGACGGCCATGACGGCACCGACATCCGGCTGCGGGACCTGGTGGCAATGGAGCGCGGCGTGGCGGTTCTGGCGGCCGCGCCGGGCGTGGTGCGAGGCGTTCGGGATGGCATGGACGACATCAGCATCACGGCGACCGGACGCGATGCCGTTCGCGGGCGGGAGGCTGGCAATGCCGTAGCCATTCGGCATGGCCATGGATGGGAAACCCAATATAGCCATTTGCGCAAAGGCAGCGTCCAGGTCAAACGGGGCCAACGGGTCGAAGTCGGCACCAAGCTTGGACTGGTGGGCCTTTCCGGCGCTACCGAGTTCCCTCACGTGGAGTTCTCCGTCCGGTACCGTGGCAAGCACCTGGACCCGTTCACCGGCTTGCCGCCGGAGCAAGGCTGCGAGAAGCGGGGCGAAGCCTTATGGACCCCGGCTGCCTCCGCGAAGCTGGCTTACGTCGCTACCGGTGAGCTGAACGCCGGCTTCACGGATTCTCCACCCAACGCCAAAGAGGTGAGATCGGGCCAGCACCGGGCCGAGAGCCTCCCCGCCGGCGCTCGCGCCATCGTCTTTTGGGCCGACGTATTCGGACTCAACAAGAACGACATCATCGATATGCGGCTGACTGACCCGCAGGGAAACGTGCTGGCCGAGAACACGGACGTGCTGAGAAAACACAAGGCGCAGCGGTTCAATTTCATCGGTAAGCGGCGCCGGAAAACCCCATGGATGCCTGGAGTCTACCGCGGCGAATACACGCTCTCACGAAACGTGAATGGGAGTCGGCGAGAAGTCATAAGGATCGAGCGCGAGGTTCGGGTTCAGGAAGACAAAAACTCTGTCCCAGAGTACTAGCCCGGATTTCTCACCAGGCGGACCTCGAAGCGCAGACTATGTCGGCAAACTCAGCACATGGGCTTCACCGAGCCGGTCTTCCTTGTGAACAGCCTGTCCTATTCGGCTCTTGGCTCACTGGCGTTGAGAACAAAGGGCTTAGGTCCGGTTGTTGGGGGTGTGCCTCAATCGAAGCGGATGATGGGCGCAGATTTCTCGTAGACATGGGTTATGCGTTCACCGTCCCACGCATAGACCAGATGCGCCCCCTGGGTGGGTAAGGACACAGCGGGAGGGCGCAGGACGGCGACGCATTGCCCGCCGTCGTGGCGCACGCTGCGATAGAGGATGCCCCAGGATTCCCGGGCGCGCAGCGTTTTGCCAAATGCCTGGGCCAGGGGATGATCCTCCGGCCGCGGCGCCGTGTCGTGCAGTTCAGAGTATTCCGGGCCGCGCACGTCATGCAGAGTCTTGCGCAGGTTGCCGGCCCACACGCGCATGCTGAACTCGTCCGGCCCGAGCCCGGCGTCCCTCGCCACGATCTGCCTGTGATGGACGGTTTCACGGACGGCAGTCTCCAACACACGCGCTCCGTAATAAACGCCGTAAGTACCATCGCTGAAGCGCGACGGGAAACCAATGTGGGTGAAGGGCGCCATTACGACACTAGCCCCAGGACCGGAGACGCGGTCTTCAGGGCGCACCAGATGGAGTTGACCTGTCTCGCGCATCAACCGTGGATTGGTCTGGGCCTCCAAGGCCCACAGGGGGCCCATGAGCGCCGGGGGTACGTGGCGCTCGAAGAAATCCACCGGTGGATAGCGCGTCGCAATGATCCGGTACTGTTTGCCGCGTCCCCGCGCGGTCGGTGGCAGGGGCTGCAGGCTCACCCCCTGGCGGCATCCAGATAGCGGCACACGTCCGCCAAGGCAACGAGCTGTCCGCTCAGCATGTACTCCAGGGGCGCCCGACCGTTGAACAAGGGTGCGCTGTTAGGGTTCTTCAGCCATTGCATGGCCGTGCCATCCGAGAACAGGATGTGCAGCGCCTTGTAGATCCCGAGTATGTAGCTCAAACGGTCCAGCACGTCCCGCGAAAGCAAGCCCTGCTTGTTCTTTTTCCAAGCGAAGAAGGTGCTGCGGCCCGGGCTGCCCAGCAGCATGCGCTGCCCCTCGTTATCCACGCCCCAGTCCTCGGCAATGGAGAAGAAGGCCGTCAGGCCTGCCTGGGCCTTTTCAGCATCGGTGTACCCGTCTTTCTCAACGGCAGTCGACCTGCGGCGCTTGGCTGCGGGCAT
>JASJBY010000292.1 GCA_030066245.1 Gammaproteobacteria bacterium | reverse complement strand
TCGGCACCGAGGTTCGCCGCCGACCCGGCGCCTATTGGCAGCGACGCGCCGTGGTGGGCAAGGCCCGACGCGCGTGGCAAACCCTGCGCGCGCTGTCGGGCCTGACCGTAAGACGCCTCTACCGGCAGGGCCGTGGAGCTCGACCGCACGACCCTGTGCTGCACACGGCCCTCAAGGGGCTGCCGGGGACGCAGGCGCCATGACGACGACTGCGTACGACATCTGCATCCTGGGAGCCGGCTGCTCCGGCCTTTCACTGGCTGTTCATCTGATCGAGAGAAGCCGCCGGCCGGTGCGTATGGTCCTCGTGGAGCCGCGCACCGCCTATACACGCGACCGCACCTGGTGCGCCTGGGATGTATCCGAGCACCGCTTTGAGCATCTGGCAAGCCACCGCTGGTCCCGCTGGTGTGTGCGACTCGCGGGTGACGACAGCGTTCATCACTCGAACTGCTATCGCTACTGTCACATCGCCGCCGATGCTTTTTACACCGAAGCGCTACGGATACTCGGCGCCGCTCCCGGCTGCGATCTGTGGCTGAACACGGAAGCGGGTGACATTGGCAAAGAGCCCGACGGTTTTCGAGTGCAGACCAGTCGCGGCGCGATTCGGTGCCGTCACGTCTTCGACAGCCGCCCGGTACCACCGCGAGACGGGACGGCGGCAGTATTATGGCAGCACTTCGTGGGCTTGAGACTGCGTGCCGACGGTGACGCCTTCGACCCTTCGACGGTCACACTCATGGATTTCGACGTTCCACAGGATGATGGCATCCACTTTTTCTACCTGCTTCCTTATAGCCCCCGTGAGGCATTGGTGGAAGCCACCTTCATCTCGCATGGGACGCATCACCCGGAGCGCTACGAGCGGGCCATCGAGAGCTACCTGAGAACGCGCTTCCCACAACATTCCTTCGCCAAGTTAGGCAAGGAGATGGGCCGGATCCCGATGACCGCTCGGCGACCCGAGGCGGCCGGCGTGCCCGGCGTGGTGCGCATAGGCACACCGGCTGGCATGGTCAAACCGAGCACCGGATACGCCTTTCAAGCCATCCAGCGTTCCAGTGAGACCATGGTGGAGCAGCTGAATGCCTTAGGGGTGATAGGGCTACCGTCTGCCCGTTCGCATGTGGCAACCGCCATGGATCGGGTTTTTCTGTCCTTCCTGCAGCGACATCCCGATCGAGCGCCCCAAGTATTCTTTGATCTTTTTCAAAACGTCGCCCCCGACAGACTCATCCGCT
Source organism: Gammaproteobacteria bacterium (assembly GCA_030066245.1). Classification (GTDB taxonomy): domain Bacteria; phylum Pseudomonadota; class Gammaproteobacteria; order JAABTG01; family JAABTG01; genus JASJBY01. Next base: position 4,998 of record JASJBY010000292.1, on the reverse strand, counting down.
TCCTGTCCGACACGCCTACAGCGGCAGACTATCTTTCGGTAGTGTCGGCTATGCCGACACTGCCGTTTCTCAAAGAGGCGGCCCGTCTAACCCCCGTGCTGAACTCGTGACCGAAGACCATCACCAGACGACCGATGAGCACCGTACGATTTTCGTCGTCTTGACCGCCGCGCTCGCGCTGGTGTCCGCACTGACTGCACCGCCGGAGATGGGACTGCAGCTGCTTATCGCCGTACCGTTGATTGCACTCTTGGGCGTTCCGCATGGGGCTCTAGACTTCGTGCTCGCGGACGCCATCCTTGGGGTTCGGGCGCCGCTTTGGAGGAGGCTGATAGTGCTGGGCGGCTACACGAGCCTGGCGCTTGGCGTTGTCACCCTTTGGTGGCTGTCGCCTGTCGTGGCGCTGTCCGCGTTCCTGGCTCTCTCTGTCTACCATTTCGGCAGTGATGACATCGTGGGCGCCACTCTTCACCCTGCGGTCCGCGCGGCGGAGACGGTCGGACGCGGCCTCGTCGTGATCGCTTTCCCGTCTGCATTTCACGCCGAGCAGGTTGTCGACATCTTCGCCTTACTGGTACAACCGGAGCCGGCGCGCATGCTCACGGCCGTTTGCGCCGGCCTGGCGCCACTGGCCACTCTCGCCCTGGCTGTGTCCTCGGCGCGGCACTTGGCCGTAGCGGGGTTTCGGCGCCGCCGCCGGGACCTGATGGCAGGCCTGGAGCTCCTCGCTTTAGGGCTCCTGTTTGCGTTGCTGCCTCCCCTCTTGTCCTTCACCGTCTATTTCTGCGCGCTGCATTCGTTGCGCCATTTGGTGCACAAGGGCCGCGTGCTGCACCGCTGCGGGCTCCCCTTCAGGCACCAGCTGATTGCTGCAACCCTGGGGACGCTGGTGACCGTGTTCCTGGGGGCGCTGGCGTATGTGGTGCTCGGCGGGGCGGTCGGCGAGGTCAGGGCGGTGGTTCAGGTCGTATTCGTTGGCCTCGCAGCCGTCACCCTTCCTCACATGGTCCTGGTGGCCCGCTTCGAGGCCCGTTTCGCCAAAGCCGCCTGACGTCGAGCCGCTCCTGTTTTCTTGGCGTGGCTAGCAGGTCGAGAGACCGGTCCCGCGGCCAGGGCGTCCGAACCCCCAGAATCGTACAAGGGGTACGCGACCAAGCCTGAGTTTGGCGCGGCCATGGTTTGAGCCGGATTCGCTCCGGGCTTCGAGTCTAGGCCTGTTTCACTGCACACCCCGGACCTCGCGACAGATCGAGCAAGATGAGGGTCGTGTTCACTGGACATCGGTCTCTGCGAGCGGGCATGCCAATGCTCATCGAGGGAAGCGGAACAGGGGAGCGATCATGGGCCATGTCGTGACGCCCGAGGCGGTCGTCCCTCGAGCCCCGCTTGGTCTGACTACCCTGCTCACCCTTTCCGAGGACTGCAACGGGCCTTCGCCAGTCGCTTTGCGCGAATCCCGCCGAAAGCCGGAGGCTGATTGACGGGCCAACACCTCGGCCGGGTCAGCCGATAGCCTATTTCGGATCAGCCACCAAGCGTGACACGTCACTCCCCCAGTCGCCGTTTCAGATCCCGGGTGCGCCACTCACTGGGGGATAGCCCGATGTGTGCCGCAAAGGCCCGGGACAGGGCGCTGGCGTTCGCATAGCCCACTGCGTCGGCAACCATCTGCACGGGCTTTCCGCGACGCAGCAAGGACTGGGCGATGCCCAGGCGCCATTCCGTAAGGTAGGCCATGGGGGTGGTTCCCACCGCGTCACGGAACCTCGCCGCGAATCGCGCGCGAGACATATTCCCGAGCGCTGCCAGCTGTTGCAGCGTCCACTGGCGGGCCGGCTCAGCATGTATGGCGTTGATCGCTCTCGCCAGTTGCGGATCAGCCAGCCCTGCCAGCAAGCCGAACTCCAACCTTCCCTCGTCCATTAGGTCGCGCAGCAGCTGGATGATGACGACTTCGGACAGCCGATCGAGCACGGCTTGCCGGCCGCAATGCTGCTCGGCAGCTTCCTTGAAGAGAATGGCCAGGGTGGCCTCCAGGGAAGGCAGGTCGTCCAGTGAGATCAACACGGCATCGGGCAACGCCTGGACAAGTGGGTTGCGCAGTCCTGCGCCGAACTCAAAGGAGGCACAGACGGTTTCCGCGTCGTCACTCAGCGGCACGAGGCGGTGACTCACGGGCGCCATGTAGAAGAGCAGGCTCGGCTGCCCGACCACCAGCGGGCGGGCGCCGGGGGTCTCGACGCGAATATTTCCCCTCCGCAGGACGTGAATGTAGCTGAGGCCGTTCCGTGCATCGAAGGACGACGACCTGCACAGGGGACCTGTCTGGAAGACTCGCGCCCGTAGCTCGAACCAGTTCAGTAAGGTAACCAGACGATCCTGCATAACGAGACTCCGTGTGTATAAAAATAGACTATTTGATGCGTGGAGTCTCGAATCGCCTGCCAATATAGGTCTGTGTCCTGTTGACGTGAAATGACCGAAAAGATCCCTGATGGGAAGGAGACGCAGATGAAACAGCCAGTGACTTCATGTCTAACGACGCTCGCGGTGGCGGCGGCTCTCACGCTGCAGCCGGTGGCCGCACAGAATGACGGCGCCGCCGGTCTACCCGTGGACAGCGGAGCGAAATATAACGACAAGGGGGAGCTGATGCAGCCGCGCGGATTCCGCGAGTGGGTGTTCATCGGATCCCCCCTGACACCGAACGCCCTGAATGGGGGCAGCGCGGGTTTCCCCGAGTTCCACAACGTCTATGTGTCGCCGGCGGCGTATCGGCATTACCAACGAACCGGGGAGTGGCCGGAGGGCACGGTGCTGGTCAAGGAGCTGCAGCTGACCAGGACGGCCACGTATGCGGACGGGTCGCGCAACGAGCCCTCCGGGCGTGGATACTTTCCCTCGACGCCCAGCGGGCTGGACGTTTCGGTTAAGGATTCCGAACGGTTCGCAGCGACCAGCAATTGGGGCTTCTTCAACTTCGGCCATCACGCACCGCCCTATGCAGGTGCGGCGCAGGCGGCCCCGAAAGACGCCTGTGCGGGCTGTCACATGAGCGGCGCTCACGAAGACATGGTGTTCTCCGACTTCTACCAGCAGCTCAAGCCGCTGCCGTTGGCCAGCCAGTAACAGCTCCCGATGAAAGGAGGTTTGTCTTGCGCTCAGGTCCCTTCCCGCTGACGGGAGGGGGCCGGCAGCGCCACCGCCCCGTGAGTATCGGCGAAGGACCCCCGCCAGAGTTTGAGCAGATGCACCGCGATAGCGTCACCCACCCGGATAGATCGGCGCAACGCGGTTAGGCTATGCTTGCCCTCTCATCGAATCTTGCAGAGGGCGTCCATGAACCAGGAGCAGCCGCAGCCGGCCGGGGGGGGCCCCGGCTCAGGACCTGGAGGCAAGAAAGCGCGCATCGTGATCGCCGGGGCAACCGGATTCATCGGCAGCGCCCTGTGTAGGGAGCTGGTCCAGGACTACGAGGTCGTCGCGTTGACACGCTCCCGCGCCCGATCCGAGTCCGGCGACCCGTCGTCGCCGGTCAGTTGGCGATGCTGCGACCTGTTCTCCGCGTCCGAGGTCAGGGCAGCGCTCAGCGGAGCGGATTACGCCCTGTTTCTGGTCCACTCCCTCGTGCCCACCACGCGCCTGTCCCAGGCAAAGCCGGAGGATTTGGATCTCCTCCTGGCGGACAACTTCGGGCGGGCGGCGACCCACAACCGCGTCAAGCAAATCATGTTCATCGGCGGCATCATCCCAGAGGGCTTCGAAATCTCAAGACTGCTCTGGAGCCGCCGGGAGGTTGAGCTGGCGCTCGGCTCCTATGGCACGCCCGTGACCTCCCTGAGGGCAGGACTGGTGGTTGGTCCCGGAGGGTCGTCCCTCGGCATGCTGGTGAGGCTGGTACGGCGGCTTCCCGTGCTGCCGACGCCGCTTGCAGCCGCATCTCGCGTCCAGCCCATAGCGCTGACCGACGTGCTGAGGGCCGTGCGATTCTGTCTAGGTAACCCGGCGGTTTATTTCCAGCACTTCGACATCGGTGGCCCCGAAATTTTGACGTATCGTGAGATCCTGCGCAGGACGGCCATGGTCATGGGAAAACGCAGACTGATCTTCAGGGTGCCGCTGCTGCCCCGGCGTCTGGGTGCCTTTTTTATCTGGCTCGTGACCGGGGCCCACTCGACCCTGGTTCGGGCGCTGGTGGAGAGCATGCCCCAGGACACGCTGGTGCAGGAAAACCCGGTTCAGCAGGCGATCGCAAAGGAAGCCCTCTCCTACACGGACGCGCTGGCGAAGTCTCTGGATGCACAGACTGGCCGAATGCTGCCCAGCCCGCACCTGCTGGATAGGGACAAATTCCGGGCCGATGTCCGCGACGAGAGCGTCGTCCGTTCCATACAACGCTTTATCCTGCCGGTGGGCCAGGACGCGGCATGGGTGGCCGGCAACTATTTTCGATGGCTCCCCCGACTGTTCTGGCCTTTCGTGGCCTGTCGGTTCGACGCGCAGGGTTCCTGCGGCGTCTATGTGCGCTTTCCCCGCATTCACCTGCTGACGCTCACTTTCCGGCCTGAACGGAGCACGTCAGGACGGCAGATCTATGCCGTGACGTCCGGGCTGCTGCTGAGAAACGGGGCACAGCAGAAGGGGCGTTTCGAGTTTCGCGACGTTCTGAATGGGCGTTTCACCATCGCCGGCATCCACGATTACCCTCCGGCGATCCCCTGGTACGTTTACATCTGGACCCAGGCGGTCATTCACCTGTCGGTGATGCGGCTGTATCAGTTTTATCTGGCACGTCTCGCGCGTTGAGCAGGCAGCGTCCGCAGTAACCAGGAGCGGTCGGCGTCTGTGCCGCCTGTAGCGCTTCATCGATGTTGTCACTGAGTTATCCCAACCTTGAAGTCGGGCAGCTCATTAATGCTGCCGCCGGTGAGGTATGGGAGCTGATAACCGACACCGCCCGTTGGCCTGAATGGGGCCCGTCGGTTCGTGCCGTGGACT
>JASJBY010000291.1 GCA_030066245.1 Gammaproteobacteria bacterium | reverse complement strand
GGACGTGAAATACCACCAGGGTTTCTCGACCGACCTGGACACGCCCGGAGGTCCTGTTCATGTGGCCCTGGCCTTCAATCCGTCGCACCTGGAGATTATCAACCCGGTCGTAGAGGGGTCGGTTCGCGCGCGTCAGGAGCGCCGGCGAGACAAGGAACGCACTGAGGTCCTACCGGTGCTCATCCATGGCGACGCCGCGCTCTCGGGCCAAGGCGTGGTGATGGAGACGCTGAATCTGTCCCAGACTCGTGGTTTCACCACCGGCGGCACGGTGCACATCGTCATTAACAACCAGATCGGTTTCACCACCAGCGACCCCCTGGACAGCCGCTCAACCAGCTACTGCACGGAGGTGGCAAAGCTGATTCAGGCACCCATCTTCCATGTCAATGGAGATGACCCGGAGGCCGTCGTATTTGCGACACGTCTCGCCCTGGACTACCGCATGGAGTACAAGAAGGACGTGATGGTCGACTTGATCTGCTACCGCCGCCATGGGCACAGCGAGGCTGACGAGCCGGCAGTGACGCAGCCGATGATGTACAAAAAGATCCGGAACCACCGCCCCGTGCGCGAGATCTACGCGAACCGGCTCATCGAGGAGGGCGTGCTCACTGCCGAAGAAGCGGAGCGCATGCGCGCCGATTACCATGAAAAGCTGGAAGACGACCAGGTCGTCGCGCGCCCCATCCTCACTGATTTCAAGACCGCCCATGCGGTTAACTGGTCACGCTACGTAGACGGTCACTGGACGGATGCGGCCCCAACCGCCACGGCGAAAACCGACGTGGCACGGCTACTGGGCGAGGTCACCATCACTCCTGAGGGTTTCAAACTCCACCCCGGCGTGGAGAAGGTTCTGCAAGCTCGCCGCCGTATGGCCCGAGGCGAGCAACCACTTGACTGGGGCGCCGCCGAGATCCTTGCTTACGCAACCCTGCTGGAGAACGGCTACCCAGTGCGCCTGTCCGGACAGGACAGTGGCCGTGGTACTTTCTTCCACCGCCACGCCGTTCTGCACAACCAGGAGAATGGAGAGCGCTATATTCCGTTGCAGCACATGGGGCAGGACCAGCCCCAGTTCCTGGTCATCGACTCGCTGCTTTCCGAGGAGGCCGTGCTCGGCTTCGAGGTGGGCTACAGCGCTTCCGACCCGGAGTCGCTGGTGATCTGGGAGGCGCAGTTCGGTGACTTCGCCAACAACGCCCAGGTGGTCATCGACCAGTTCATCAGCTCGTCGGTGTCCAAGTGGCAGCGCTTCTCCGGACTGGTCATGTTCCTGCCCCACGGCTACGACGGCCAGGGGCCGGAGCACTCCTCGGCCCGCCTGGAGCGCTACCTGCAGCTCTGCGCTGAGGACAACATGCAGGTCTGTTACCCCAGCACCCCGGCTCAGATGTTCCACATGCTTCGCCGGCAGATGCTGCGCGCCTATCGGCGCCCGCTGGTGGTCATGAGCCCCAAGAGCCTGCTGCGACACAAGCTCTCCACCTCCAGCCTCGACGACCTGGCCGAGGGCGGATTCCAAACGGTGATTGACGAGGCCGACCCGCTGGAACCCCAGAACGTCAAACACGTGCTGCTGTGCTCGGGCAAAGTATACTTCGACCTCCTGGAGGCCCGGCGCAGCCGGGAGCTGGCCGACACGGCCATCGTGCGGCTGGAGCAGCTCTACCCGTTTCCGGAGGACGATGTGCTGGGTGTCCTGGAGAAGTACACGGAGGCGACCACGGTGAGGTGGGTGCAGGAGGAACCCTGGAACCAGGGGTCCTGGTTCTACATGCACCCGCATCTGAAACACTTCCTGAAGCCCAACCAGGCTCTCGACTGCGCGACCCGACCCCAGTCGGCCTCGCCGGCGGTGGGTTATCTTCACAAGCACATTGAGCAACAGAAGACGCTGGTGAACGAGGCTTTCGAGTTCGCCGTCGCGACCGTGGAGAAGCTTCGCAGTGTCGGCGGGCAGCTGGAGTAACAATCCGCAGAGCTCACCCGTTTTGCGCATGCCCGTGCATGCCAGGGACATTCAACAGGGGGGAGAATCGTGATCCTGGACGTCAAGGTGCCGGTGCTAGCGGAATCCGTGGCCGAGGCCACCCTGCTCTCCTGGCAGAAGCGACCGGGTGACGTCGTCAAGCGCGGCGACAACCTGATTGAGATCGAAACGGACAAAGTGGTTCTGGAGGTGCCCTCCCCCGGGGACGGGGTGCTGACGGAAATCCTAAAGGAGGACGGCTCGGCGGTGGCCAGCGATGAGCTGCTTGCCCGGCTGGATACGGACTACGCGGCGGAGGCCGTACCGGAGCAGGCAGAGCCGCCCCAGATCTTGCCCAAGGAGCCACCGGCGCCGCCGACCGAGGCGCCGCCCCTGTCACCCTCGGTGCGCCGGCTGGTCGCCGAGCACGAATTGGATCCCCACCGCATCAAAGGCAGCGGTCGCGGCGGGCGCATTACCAAGGCCGACGTCATGAGTTATCTGGCCGAAACGACCGCGCCCACCCTCGAAGTGCCTGTGCCGGCGCCTGCCGCCGAGCCCGCACCACCGCCGACACCTATTCGGGCCGAGCCGGCCGTCGTGCTGCCAGTCCAGGCCGAACGCGGCGAACGCCGGGAGCCCATGTCGCGGCTGCGCGCGCGGATTGCGGAGCGCCTGTTATCGGCGCAGCAGAATGCGGCCATCCTCACCACCTTCAACGAGGTCGACATGGGCCCGGTGATGGCCCTGCGCAAGCGTCACCGGGACCGTTTCGAGGAGCAGCATGGCGCCCGCCTGGGCTTCATGTCGTTCTTCGCAAAGGCCTCTGTGCTGGCACTGCAGCGCTTCCCGGCGGTCAACGCCTTCATCGACGACAATGACGTGGTCTACCACGACTTCCAGGACATCGGCATCGCCGTCGGAGCGCCGCGGGGCCTGGTCGTGCCGGTCGTCCGCGACGTAGCCAACTTGTCCTTCGCCGCCATCGAGCGCTACATCGCCGACGTCTCGGCCAGGGCACAGGACGGCAGACTCAGCCCTGAGGAGCTGATCGGGGGCACCTTCACGATTACCAACGGGGGCGTATTCGGCTCGCTGCTCTCCACACCCATCCTCAATCCGCCGCAGAGCGCCATTCTGGGCATGCACAAGATCCAGGAGAGAGCGGTGGTGGAGAACGGCGAGATCGTGGTGCGGCTCATGATGTATCTGGCACTGTCCTATGACCACCGCATCGTCGACGGCCGGGAGGCCGTCCAGTTCCTGGTGACCATCAAGGAGGCCATCGAGGATCCCGCCCGGCTGCTGCTGGAGATCTAAATCGACGCGGCGTCACCCGCCCGAGGCCGCCGGTGTGACCTACATTGCTCACGAAAGCCGTAGACAGCGTGTCAGCAGTCTACTTACCGTTGCCGCCGCCGGGTTGGCGCTGCTGCTCGCCACCCGCTCAGCCAAAGCGCAGGTCACCTCCGACGCCGAGGTCGTATCGACGCCGGCGCCGCAACATTTCTCCGTCTGCTACGGTCACGGCTGCCGCGACATAGCCCAGATTGGACTGTCGCCAGCAGAATGGCAGGGCGTCAGGGACCGGCTCACGCCGCCTGCCGCGAATGCGGCCATGGAAAGGCAGCGCATCTCCGCCGCGGTCGCCTTGCTTGAGAGCTTCGTGGGCGCCTACACCGGCACCGGCAGGGACATCGGGGGTACCTTCCCCGGCACCGGCAGGCCCGGACAGATGGACTGCATCGACGAAGCAACCAACACCACCACTTACCTCAATATGATGGCGGCAGAGAACCTGTTGCGCTGGCACACAGTCGAAGACCATGCGATCCGGGGCTTCTTCATCTTTGGCTGGCCCCACGCCTCGGCGGTGATTCGAGACACCCAGAGCGGTCAACGTTACGCGGTTGACTCCTGGTTTCATCGCAATGGTGTCGCTCCGGAAATCGTGCCCCTGAAGACCTGGCGTTCGGGCTGGCGGCCCGAAGGCTGAGTGTTAGGATTTCGGTCCCGCAAACCTGGTGCCGCGCACCGGCAGATGGGGGATAATCGGCCGACAGTCCGGCAAACTGCCCTGTCCAGCGATGGAGTGAACCCATGACCGACAGCTTCAACAGCCGCGCAACCCTGAGCGTGGCCGGCAAGGCCTACGAGATTTTCCGCCTCCCCGCGCTGCAGGACCGCTTCGACGTGGCGGCCCTGCCCTTCTCCCTGAAGATTCTTCTGGAGAATCTGCTCCGCTTCGAAGACGGGGTCAACATCGAAGCCAGCGACATCGAGGCTCTGGCGGGCTGGGACCCGTCGGGCACGGAGGAGCGCGAGATCGCCTTCACCCCGAGCCGCGTGCTGATGCAGGATTTCACCGGGGTGCCAGCGGTGGTGGACCTGGCCGCCATGCGCGACGCCATGGGACAGCTGGGCGGCGATCCAGACAGGATCAACCCCTTGCAGCCGGCCGAGCTGGTCATCGACCACTCGGTGCAGGTGGACCGGTTCGGGTCGGCGGACGCCTTCGAACTCAACGCCAAGCTCGAGTATCAGCGCAACCAGGAGCGCTACAGCTTCCTCAAATGGGGGCAAAAAGCCTTCTCGAACTTCAAGGTGGTGCCCCCCGACACTGGCATCGTGCACCAGGTGAATCTGGAGCATCTCGCCCGGGTGGTGTTCGCCAGCGACAAGGCGGGCCGCCTGCAGGCCTATCCCGACACCCTGGTAGGCACCGACTCCCACACCACCATGGTCAACGGCATCGGCGTGCTCGGCTGGGGTGTGGGTGGCATCGAAGCGGAAGCTGCCATGCTGGGCCAGCCCATTTCCATGCTCATTCCCAAGGTCGTTGGGTTCCGGTTGAGCGGACGGCTTCCGGAGGGTGCCACCGCCACCGACCTGGTGCTGACCGTGGTGGAGATGCTCCGCCGGCACGGAGTGGTGGGTAAGTTCGTGGAGTTCTTCGGCGACGGTCTGGATCACCTGCCCATGGGCGACCGGGCGACCATCGCCAACATGGCGCCGGAGTACGGTGCCACCTGCGGCTTGTTCCCCATCGACGACGAAACCCTGAGCTATCTGCGCCTGACCGGCCGGGAAGACGACCAGATAGCCCTGGTGGAGGCCTACGCCGAAGAACAAGGCATGTTCCGGACGGCGACGAGCCCCGAGGCCCGCTACAGTGAGACCCTGGAGCTGGACATGGCCAGCGTGGTGCCGAGCCTCGCCGGGCCGAAACGCCCTCAGGACAGGGTTCCCCTGGCGACCGCCAAGCCCATGTTCCTGGACGCCCTCGCCGACATGAAGCAGCAGGCGGGCGAGACCGAGAGCAAATCGGTCAGCACCACTATCAACGGCAAGCCGGTGGAGATGTCCGACGGCGCCGTGGTCATCGCCGCCATCACGTCCTGCACCAACACCTCCAATCCTTCGGTAATGGTGGGTGCCGGCCTGGTAGCCCGCAACGCCCGAGCGAAGGGACTGGAGGTCAAGCCCTGGGTGAAAACCTCCCTGGCACCCGGCTCTCGGGTGGTGACCGGGTACTTGGAGCAGTCGGGCCTGATGGACGACCTCCAAGCACTGGGATTCCACGTGGTTGGCTATGGCTGCACCACCTGCATCGGCAATTCCGGCCCGCTGCCGCCGGAGGTCTCCCGGGCCATCAGCGAGGGCAATCTGAACGTGGTCTCCGTGCTCTCCGGAAACCGGAATTTCGAAGGCCGGGTACACGCCGAGGTGCGCATGAATTACCTGGCCTCGCCGCCGCTGGTGGTGGCGTATGCTCTGGCCGGCCGCATGGACATGGACCCCTACAGCGAGCCCCTAGGCACAGGCAGCGACGGACAGCCCGTGTTTCTGAAAGATATCTGGCCCGCCCAGCACGATATCCAGGAGATCATCACGGGTCACGTGAGCGAAGAGGAGTTCCATCGCGCCTACCAGGATGTTTTCGCCGGCGAAGCCCGCTGGGCCAACCTGCCCTCGCCGGAAGACCAGCGTTTCGACTGGGATGACCAGTCCACCTACGTGCGCAACCCGCCATACTTCCGCGGCATGGACACCCAGCCAGGCGACATCGCCCCCATCCAGGGCGCGCGAGTACTGGCCCTGCTCGGCGACTCGGTGACCACCGACCACATCTCGCCGGCCGGCGCCATCAAGGCCGACAGTCCAGCAGGCCGATACCTGGTCGCCCACGGCGTCGAACCCGCCGACTTCAATTCTTACGGCTCCCGCCGGGGCAACCATGAAGTCATGATGCGCGGCACCTTCGCCAACATTCGACT
>JASJBY010000290.1 GCA_030066245.1 Gammaproteobacteria bacterium | reverse complement strand
AGAAACTCGCTGAATTCCCGGGTGAAACGCTCCCTCTGCTGGGCATTCGCCGTTCGCCAGTGCTTGCCGAGCACCCGCCGGGAGATGAGTCGGAAATCGATGTGCGGCAGAACGATGTCGTCGGCCAGCCTCCAGGCCAGCTCGGGGTTGCGACGGATATCCTCGCGGCTGACCTGCAGCGCGGTGACCAGCTGCTCGGTGGTCGTCTTGATGAGATCCCGGGGAGCGAGAGTCGGGTCGGCGAACGCCAGGGGTGCCAGCAGCAGGAGGCCGGCTGCAAGCAGCGGTAAGCCTGACGACCCGCGCGAGCTTACGTACATGGCTTTCTACCCGCCGCCCGAGCTCTCTTCCATGGAGAATAGGCTGCTCAAATACACAAGATTAACCTCCGCCGGTCTCGGCTCCCGGCCTTGTCAAGAAAGCTCGCGCAACACCGCGCGGCGTGCATCCGGAGACGTAAAATCAGAACCTGGACAAGAGCTTGAGTTCCTGCTCGCTAAAGCCCGCCGCCAGCCTGGCCTCTTGATTCAGAGGGCCTTTCATCCGACCCGGCTTGTACTGATCGAGCAGCGCCCTGAAGGTCTGCTCAGGCTCCAGACTACGCTGCGCACACAGGTGCCGGTACCACCGAGAGCCAATGGCCACATGGCCAATCTCTTCTGCGAGAATCAGCTCCAAGATAGACGCACCGCGCGCGTCCCCGTGTGCCCGCAACCGCCCTATCATACCCGGCGTGACGTCAAGCCCGCGGGCCTCGAGAACCCGGGGCACCAACGCCATGCGCACCAGTGGGTCATGGGCTGTCTTCACCGCCATCTCCCACAGTCCGTTGTGCGCGTCGAAATCGCCGTAGTCGTATCCCATCTGGCGCACATGCCCGCACAGGAGCTCGAAGTGCTTGGCTTCTTCCAGTGCCACGCGCATCCAATCGCTGAAAAAAGCCCGCGGCATGTCCCTGAACCGGTAGACGGCGTCCCAGGCCAGGTTGATGGCATTGAACTCGATGTGTGCAACGGCATGCATCAGCGCCGCGCGACCTGCGACGGTTCCGAGCCCGCGCCTGGGCAGCGCCCTCGGGGTCACCAGACGCGGTCGCGACGGCCGCCCCGGTACCTCAGTCGATTCCGGGCCCGGCGCCGCGCTGAGCGCCAGCGCTCCCCGCTCCCAGGCAGCATGCACGTCTCGGGTCGCACGCACCTTCTCCATCGGTTCGCATACGTGGAGACAGGTTCTCGCTGCCGCGTAGACGCTGTGTGTGCCCACCATGTCAGCCAGCCTCTTTCCAGACACCGGCTGAGCATCCCTGCCAGGCGATCAGCCAGCCCGGCTCGGCTCCGCAGGCGGCGAAAGGATCGCACACCCAGAGGTCTGCCACGGCCGCCAGTTCGCCTCCCACATAGACCAGGGGCAGACGCTCACGCACCCAGGGCGGTACCCCATGCTCCTGGAGCAGCTTCTTTAGGGAGTGGCTATGACGCCTTCCGGCAGGCCGGCAACGTTCCCCGCCATGGCGGAAACGAACCTCAGCCTCGCCGGCCGGCAACGCGGCCTCTCTGATTCCCTGCCCCAGGCGTCGCTTTGCCGTCAGTCGTCCGTAGGGAAGCGACAATGTCTCTCCGGCGGGCCAGCGCAGAACCGTGGCGGAGGGCACCGCGGGCAAGGGACGCATGGCGAAGATCCGGTCCCGGTACCGCCGTACCTCGGCCCCCTCCCACCGCACCAGAGGAACACGATCCGGGGCGGCACCGAGCACGTCCATCCGGACCCGGTTCAAGTGCGCAACCGTTGGCATGGGCAGCGCGAGTCCCTGTAGCCATCGGCGCAGAACACTGCGTTGGCGCTCCGGGGACAGGGCGCGCAGCAGGTCGGCACGGAGCCCGTCCGAAGTCCTGCAGCGCACTTGGTCAAGGTCCGCGTCGGCCAGAAATTCGACCAGACGCGCAGCCTCCGCCTGGTGCGCGGCGGCTCGGGCCAGCAACGTCGTCACGGCGGGCCAACGCAGCCTGAGCAGCGGCATGACCTCATTGCGCAAAAAGTTACGTCCGAAGCGCTCCTGGTGATTACTCGGGTCTTCCACCCAATCAAGCGCCATGGATTCCGCGTACCGCCGCAAAGCCAGGCGCGAGAACTCAAGCAACGGCCGGGCAAGCCAACCCTGTCCATGGGGCCGGCATGGAGGCATGGCAGAGAGGCCCTGAAGACCGGCGCCGCGCAGCAGGTGCAGCAGCACGGTTTCCGCCTGATCGTCCAGGTGATGCCCGGTAAGCAGCACATCGCCCGCCGCCGTTACCGAGCTGAACGCGTGGTAGCGGACCCGGCGAGCGGCCGCCTCGAGGCTCTCGCCACGCCCCTGTTTCACGTCCACCTCCAGCTTGGTCAGTGGCAGGCCCATTTCCCGGCACACCCGCTCGCAGTGGGCTGCCCAGCGCGGCGCGTCATGGTGTAAGCCATGGTTTACGTGCACCACCCTGACTTGGGCTGGAGGCAGCGTCCGCCGAATCGCCGCCATGGCATGAAGCAGCACATGCGAATCGAGGCCGCCGCTGTAGGCAACCCAAAATGTGGTCGTCTCCGGAAGCCCGGACAGGGCCGTGCGCAGGTGCTCTTGGGTAAACCGCTCGTTCATGGTCCTGCCCGCCATTCTAACCGATGCAGGCCAACGCCTTGCCCGCCAGAGTCGGCTTTGGGCAGCCTGCCGCTGTGGTCCTGGGGCCCCGATTCCCAGAATCCTGCGAGAGCCGGCGTTGCTCCACGCGGGTTTCACGCTGCGCACCCATCGGTTAAATTAGCGCTCATGGATATCCGGACAGTTGATACGACGCCCTTTGACGACCAGAAGCCCGGGACATCCGGTCTGCGCAAGAAGGTCGCCGTGTTCCAGCAACCTCACTATCTGGAGAATTTCATCCAGTCGATTTTCGACTGTGTCGAGGAGCCCCGAGGCAAAACCCTGGTGCTTGGCGGGGACGGACGCTTTCACAACCGTGCGGCCATCCAGACCATCATCAAGATGGCCGCAGCGGCAGGCTTTGGTCGCCTGATGGTGGGGCAGGGAGGGATCTTGTCCACACCCGCCGCCTCAGCGGTGATCAGGAAGTATCGGGCGCTGGGCGGCATCATCCTGTCCGCGAGCCATAACCCGGGCGGCCCGGGTGGAGACTTCGGCATCAAGTTCAACATCGGCAACGGGGGGCCTGCGCCGGAAAAAGATACGGAGGCCTTCTTTCGTCGCAGCCGTCAGCTGAACCAATACCGAATCGCCGATGTGCCGGACGTGGACCTGGAGCGGGTCGGTGAAACACCGCTGGGTGACTTGGTCCTGCAGGTCATTGACCCCGTCGCGGACTACGCCGAGCTCATGGAGGCATTGTTCGACTTCGGCCGCATCAACAGCATGTTCGAGGCAGGCATGCTGGATATCCGCTTCGACGCCATGCACGCGGTCACCGGTCCTTACGCATGCGAGATCCTCGAGAAGCGCCTGGGGGCAAAACCGGGCAGCGTCATGAACGGCGTGCCCCGGGAGGATTTTGGTGGCGGCCATCCCGACCCCAATCTGGCCCATGCCCGAGAACTGGTGGGGATCATGAACGGCGGCGCCGGTGCGCCCCATTTCGGCGCAGCATCCGACGGAGACGGGGACCGCAACATGGTCCTGGGGCAGCGGTTCTTCGTCACTCCGAGCGACAGTCTGGCGGTTATGGCTGCCAATGCCCACCGCTTGCCGGGCTATCGCATGGGTCTCGCCGGCGTTGCCCGCTCCATGCCCACAAGTCAGGCGGTTGACAGAGTCGCCGAGCGACTGGGTATCGAGTGCTACGAAACCCCCACCGGCTGGAAATTCTTCGGCAATCTCCTGGACGCCAAGAAGGTGACCATGTGCGGAGAAGAGAGCTTTGGCACCGGATCCGACCACGTCAGGGAGAAAGACGGGCTGTGGGCGGTGTTGTTCTGGCTCAACCTGCTCGCCATCAGAAACGAGTCCGTGGAGTCCATCGTCCGCGCACACTGGCGCGCCTTCGGTAGAAACTATTATTCCCGTCACGATTACGAGGGCGTGGACGGCGCCCGGGCCGGTGAGCTCGTTGAAGACCTTCGCGACAAGTTGGCCGGGCTGCCGGGCAAACGCCTCGGCGAGCGAGAGGTTCGCTACGCCGATGACTTCGCCTACACGGATCCCGTGGACGGCAGCGTCACGGAACACCAGGGCGTTCGTATCGGCTTCCAGGACGGCGCCCGGATCATCTTCAGGCTCTCGGGTACCGGCACCGAAGGCGCTACGCTACGCCTGTACGTGGAGAGATACGAGCCGGACCCCGCAGGACACGATCAGGAGACCCAGGAGGCCCTGAAGGAACTGATCCAGATCGCAGAAAACCTGAGCGAGCTGCGCGAGCGCACGGGCCGCAGCGGCCCTACCGTCATCACCTGAGCTTACTGCGCAGCCCCTGCTCCTTACGGCGCGGCGGCTCGGTGACCGGACCCGGGAACGGAAAGCGCAAGTTGCCGGGACTGGACTACCGGGTTGGGGGCGATCCAGGCCCCAGGTCCGACAACGCCACCCTGCCCCGAAGCACGCTCTCAATCGCTGAAGCGCCCGTAATTTCGCAGGCGTTCGTGGCGCTTCTCGATGAGCGCCGGCATGGCTGTCTTGATCAGCTCGTCGAGGCGTTCCATCAGGCTTTTCTTCAGATTGGCTGCCACCTGATAACCATCCCGATGGGCACCCCCCAGCGGCTCGGGGATGACGTCATCGATCAGCCCCAGCTGCTTGAGCCGGTCGGATGTGATGCCAAGCGCCTCGGCAGCATCCGGCGCCTTCTCGGCACTCTTCCACAGTATGGACGCACAACCCTCGGGCGATATGACCGAGTAGATGCTGTACTGAAGCATGAGCAGGGCATCTCCCACCCCGATGGCGAGCGCGCCGCCCGACCCCCCTTCGCCAATTACGACGCAAATGATGGGCGTTCTGAGCTCGGCCATAACCAGCAGGTTGCGCGCAATCGCTTCACTCTGCCCCCGCTCCTCGGCTCCAACCCCCGGATAGGCACCCGGTGTATCGATGAGGGTGACGATGGGTAGTCTGAATCGTTCCGCCATCTGCATGAGCCGCAGCGCTTTCCGGTAGCCTTCCGGACGCGGCATGCCAAAGTTCCGATGCAGCTTCTCCTTGGTATCCCTGCCCTTCTGATGGCCGATTATCACCACGGGGCGCCCCTCGAGTCGCGCCAACCCACCGACGATGGCCGGGTCGTCGGCGAACGCCCGATCTCCGTGCAGCTCCTGGAAGCCGGTGAAAATCCAGTCGATGTAGTCCAGGGAGTAGGGACGCTGCGGATGGCGCGCCAGCTGGGAGATCTGCCATGGCGTCAACGACGAGAAGATGGAACGAGTCAGCTCCTCGCTTTTATGCCGCAGCCGCGACACCTCTTCGTTGATGTTCACGTGGGCGTCGTCGCCCACGTATCGCAGCTCTTCGATCTTCGCTTCAAGCTCAGCGATCGGCTGCTCGAAATCGAGACAATTCAGATTTACCTGTGAGGTCAAGACGATCCCATCCGCTGCTGACTCTGCCCAGAAGGCCCTATCTCTGTTCGTAACCCGCGAAAGATGCCCGAGCCGCCATCAAAGGTCAAACCCGAAGATGCTTGCGTTGCCGTCAGTAGTCCACCTGTACCCGTAACTCTCCAGCCAGCTCGGACAGACGATGCAGCAATTCATCGGTCGGATTAACGAGCCAGCCCTCGCCGAGACGCAGACGCGCTGTCGCGTCCGGCCGCTGGTAGTCAACGAAGACCGGAATGCGACCCTCCCGGTATGGCTCGAGCACATCTTTCAACGCATGGGGGAAGCCGCTGCCAGCCCGCTCCGCCGACACCGTGATCCGCAGTCGCTTGGCGAAGGCAGCCCGGGCCTGGTCCATGTCGTAGACCTTTTGAACGCTCATGGAATGGCCTCCCGTGTAGTCATCCGCCGCCACTTCGCCCTCGACCACCAGCAGCTTGTCCTGGCAGAGCACATCACGGTAGTGCTCGTAGACGTCCGAGTAGATGGCCGCCTCCAGGCGCGCCGTGCGATCGTCCAGGGTGATGATGGCCATCCGCCCACGCTTGCTGTTGATGGTGCGCAATGCCGTGACCAGTCCCGCGACGGTCACTGTCCGTC
>JASJBY010000289.1 GCA_030066245.1 Gammaproteobacteria bacterium | reverse complement strand
ATGCAGAGGAACGCGCCCTGTGTCCGTCCCTGCTGCTCGCCGGCGACAGCGGCCTGTTGGGCGGAAGGGGCCTGTCCCAGCTCGTTCGCCTGCTGGGACTGGATCTGCCAATCCGGATCCTGATGCTCGCCGACCTTGACCTGGGCCTGGCGAGCGCGGCCGGCCCCCATGTCTCTCCGGCAGCGCTCAGCGACCCGAATCTCGAACTGGGGCTGCTGAGCCTGGCCCATCGCGGCGCCTTGGTCGCCCAGAGCTCCATCGGGGCGCCAAAGCACCTGTCGGAATGCCTGGACGCCGCCATCGCGGCCAACGGACCGGCCCTGCTGCATGTATACGCCCCCAGTCCGGCGCGCCACGGTTTCCGCACTGAGCTGACGCTGGACCGTGCCCGCGCCGCCGTGGCGGGCCGCGTGTTGCCCCTGTTCCGTTATGACCCTCGGGCAGAGGGTGTTTTCGGCAGCCGCATTACCCTCCAGGGCAACCCAGCGCCTCGCGAGGCCTGGTCCACGGGCTCCACGGAAGGTGCGTTCACGCCAGCCCATTGGGCCGCAGGTGAAAGCCGTTTCGACCACCTGTTCACGCCCCTGGCCGGAGACGCACCCGCACCGGTTCCACTGGTTGAGTTTCTCGGCCTGACTGCCAGGGAGCAGCGCAACAAGACGCCCTTCATCGAAAAGCCGGAGAACGGCGCGCAGATGCGCCGACTGTGTGTCGATGAACGACTGGTGCAGGTGTGTGCGGAACGCCAACAGGCATGGCGGGTGCTGCAGGAGTTGGCCGGTGCCGTGACACCATTCACCGAGCAAGTACGTCGCGAAGCGGAAGTGCAGGTACAGGCAGCGCGCGAGGCTGAGCTGGCCGGCCAGGCGCAGGACTACGAAGCGCAGATTCAAGCGCTGCGCAGGGATATGGCGGAGGAGACGCGGGCGGCGTTGCGGGAACGTTTGATGGCCTTGAGCGGCTACCGCCGCAGCGGCCCTCCACGGCCGGAGCAGGACTCATGAACGCGCTGGCAGCGCTGTTCAAGCGCGGGTTCTCCCACGGCATCCATCCAGACGAGCTCAAGGACCAGACCCATGCCCTGCCGACTCAGCGCATGCCGTTTGTGGAACGCTACACGCTGCCCGTGCATCAGCACCTCGGAGCCCCCCCGAGGCCGGTGGTCGCCGCAGGCCAGCGCGTGCAGCGCGGCCAGCTCGTTGCCGAACCCGGGGCCTTCGTCTCCACCGCGCTTCACAGCCCGGTCACCGGTTGGGTACGCGCAATCGGCCCCCGCCGCTTCCCCGGCGGGCGCTACGAGCAGGCTATCGAAATAGAAGCCGATCGTTACGCAAGCCAACGCCTGCGGGTGGAATCGCCGCCGGACTGGCGCTCCCTTTCTCTGGAGGACTTCGTCTCCCTGGTCCAGCACTCGGGCATCGTCGGACTGGGCGGCGCCAGCCTTCCCGCCCATGTTAAATACTCCCTGCGCGAGGGCGTGAAGATAAAGACCCTGATCGCCAACGGCGCCGAATGCGAGCCCTACCTGACCAATGATCACCGGATCATGGTGGAACAGCCGGAGGCCCTGCTGCGGGGGATCGAGATCCTGCATACCCTGCTGGGGGCGGAAGAGTCCATCATCGGCATCGAGCTCAACAAGCCGGACGCCATCGAGACCCTGCGCGCCCATATCCGCTCCGACCAGCCCATTCGGGTGGTGCCGCTGCGGGTGAAGTATCCCCAGGGCGATTCCAAGATGATGATCAAGTCCATTCTGGACGTGGAAGTGCCGGCAGGACTGCATGCCGCCGACCTGGGGATCATCATGAACAACGTCAGCACCGTCGCTGCCATCGCTGACTATTTCGCCTCCGGCATGCCGTACATCGACCGTATGGTGACCGTATCTGGGCCCGGCATCGAGTATCCTGCGAATCTGGTCGTTCCCCTGGGCACCCCGGTCAGGGAAGTGCTGCGCTTCTGCGGCGGCGTCCGTGAAGACACCAGAGAAGTGGTGATGGGCGGCCCGATGATGGGCACGCCGGTGGCCAGCCTCGACGAGCCCGTCATCAAGAGCAGCTCGGGTTTGCTCGCGTTCACGGCGGAGCACATCGCGCGCCCCACGGAATACCCGTGCATACGCTGCGGCCGTTGCGTCGAGGCCTGTCCGTATTTCCTGAACCCGGCACGCCTGGCCAAGCTTGCAAGAGCCCGCCTTTACGACGAGATGAAGGCATTCCAGGTCATGGAATGCGTGGAATGCGGCTCCTGCACCTATTCCTGTCCGTCGGGGATCCCTATCGTGCAGATGATCCGCACGGCCAAGAACACGCTCTGGGCCAAGAAGAGCAAAGCCGAATGAACGTCACGGACCCCAGGCTTCTGGTCCAGCCTTCGCCCCTGCTCAAGCAGCGTATGCGCACGGACCAGGCCATGCGCGACGTGCTCTACGCCCTGCTTCCGGCCACCCTGGCCGGACTTTGGTACTTCGGGCTCGCTGCCCTCCTGGTCATCCTCTCCAGCATCGCGGGCGCCCTGATTACAGAGTGGGTGTTCTCTCCCGCACAGGCACGGAGCGCGCGACTGCTGGACAGCAGTGGCCTGCTCACCGGACTTCTGCTGGGCCTTACCTTGCCGCCGGCACTGCCCCTCTGGATGGCGTTCATTGGAGGCGCGGTTGCCATCGGCCTCGGCAAGCTCGTCTGGGGCGGATTGGGTTACAACCTGTTCAACCCGTCCCTGGTGGGCCGCGCATTCCTGGGCGCCACCTTTCCTATCGCTATGACCACCTGGAGCCCCGGCGCCGGACCCGCGGACTTTTTCCAAGTCTACGAGAGCACCCTGACGCCGCCGTTCATGCAGGCCAGCTACGACGCGGTCACCGCCGCCACGCCCCTCGGATTGATGAAGTTCGAGTATCAGTCGACCCCACTCTGGGACCTGGTCATCGGCAAGACCTCCGGCTGCATCGGCGAGACCAGCGGTCTGCTGCTGATCCTCGGCGGCGTCTACCTGGCGTTCAGGCGGGGTCTGGACTGGCGCATGCCGGTGAGCATTCTGGCCTCGGTGCTGCTGTTCACCGGCGCCCTTTACCTGCTCGATCCGGCGAAGTACCCGGGCCCCCTGTTCTCCCTGTTCTCCGGGGGCCTGTTGATCGGCGCCATCTACATGGCAACGGACCCGGTGACCTCGCCCCTGACGCCCCGCGGCACGTGGATTTTTGGTGTGGGCGTGGGTTTGCTGGTGGTGCTGATCCGGGTATTCGGCGGATTCCCGGAAGGTGTCATGTACGCCATCCTGCTGATGAACTCGGCCACTCCTCTGATCGACCGCTACACGCAGTCCCGCGTGTTCGGAAAGGGCATCAAGACAGAATGAGCGGCACGGCCTCCGAACCCGCCAAAGCCGACGAGCCCACCTCCACCCGGCTCGTCACCACGCTCAGCCTGGCTGGACTGCTGTCCGGCCTGATTATCGTGGCGGTCTACGAGGCGACGCTGCCCACGATCACGGCATACAAGGCGAAAGTGCTGCGCGAAGCCGTATTCAAGGTGCTACCGGGTATCGACAGCCTGAGGCGTCTGGCTTACCGCGACAATCGGCTGGTCGCGGTGGCAACCGAGTCGAAAGACCAGGACGCCGTATTCGGCGGCTATGACGCCAATGGGAAGCTGGTGGGATTCGCCATACCGAGCGCCGGCCCGGGCTTCCAGGACACCATCCGTCTCCTGTACGGCTACCTGCCGGGCAGGCGTAAGGTGGTGGGCATGGAGATCCTGGAGAGCCGTGAAACCCCCGGCCTGGGAGACAAGATTTACAAGGACGCCGATTTCGTCGCCAATTTTCAGGATCTCTCCATCGACCCCGAGATCGTGACCGTGAAGAAGGGCCGCAGATCAGCGCCCAACGAGGTCGACGCCATCACCGGAGCGACCATCTCCTCCAAAGCCGTGGTACGCATCATTAATCAGGGCAACCAGCGCTGGCTGCCGCGGTTGATTGCGGTGGAGCCGGCCCTTGAGAAGCAGCAATAGACGCAGGGTGAACTTTCACAGAGAGCAAGTGTAGTGTCCCGCAATTACGTCGAATCATGGGTGGCAACGGTTTTGGCGGGATTCGCTTCAGGCTCCGAGTTTCGGCCTGTCTCGTTGCACACGCCAGGCCTCGCGACAGGACGTCCCTGTCCTGGCGCTCGGGGCGGTCGTCCCTCGACCCCCCGCTTCGCGCTAATCCGGCGTGTGCAACGGGCCTCCACCAGTCGCCTTTCGCAAATCCCGCCAAAACCCCGACCGGGCCGTTAACCAGCTTATTTCTGTGACAGAGAACTAGCGAACGTCATGCCCAAGAAGCGACAAGACGCTGCAGAGGAGTTCCTCAAGGGACTCTGGCGGGACAATCCCGTGTTCGTGCAGGTCCTGGGAATGTGTCCCATGCTGGCGGTTACCAATTCTGCCGTCAATGCCCTCGCCATGGGCGGAGCCACCTTCTTCGTGCTGGTGGCCTCCAGCTTCCTGGTCTCTTCGTTAAAGCGCTGGATCCCGAAGCAGGTGCGTATCTCCACCTACATCATCATCATCGCCACCTTCGTCACCGTGACCGACTTCACCCTTCAGGCCGTGGTGCCCGTGATCCACAAAGAGCTGGGAGCTTTCATTCCGCTCATCGTCGCCAACTGCATGATCCTGGGCCGCCAGGAGGCGTTTGCCTCGAAGAACACGGTGAGCATGGCCGTCGTCGACGCCGTGGGCATGGCCAGCGGATTCTTGATCGCCCTGTTCGCCCTGGGCAGCGTGCGCGAGATCCTGGGCGACGGGGCGCTCTTCGGTATCTCCCTGTTCGGTCCGAACTTCGAGCCCTGGGTCATCATGATCCTGCCGCCGGGAGGCTTTTTGACCCTGGGGCTGATCCTGCTTTTCTTCAACTGGCTCAAGGAGCGCAAAGACCGGATCGTGGCCAGGCTGGACGAGATGGAGGCTGAAGTGTGAACGAGCTGGTCTGGATCTTCGTCAGCGCGCTGTTGATCAACAACTTCGTGCTCGCCTATTTCCTGGGATTGTGCCCCTTCCTGGGCGTGTCAGGGCGTCTGCAGACCTCATTCAGACTCGGCCTGGCCACGGTCTTCGTCATGCTGATCACCGCCCTCTGCTCGTGGTTTCTGAACACCTACGTGCTGGTCCATGCACCGTACCTGAGGCTGATCAGTTTCATCGTGGTCATCGCCAGTACCGTGCAGTTCATCGAGATGGTCATCAAGAAAGCAAGCCCTGCCCTGTTCCGGGCGCTCGGCATCTTTCTGCCCTTGATCACCACCAATTGCGCCATCCTCGGACTGGCCATCTTCGCCACCAATAAAGGCTATGGCTTCGTGGAGGGAATGATCTATGCCCTGGGCGCCGGCCTGGGGTTCACCCTGGCGCTGGTCTTGATGGCCGGCCTGCGGGAGGAGTCCGAGATGGCGGAAGTACCGCGCCTCATCAGAGGCACGGCCATGAATTTGATCATCGCCGGCATCCTGTCCATGGCCTTCACGGGTTTCGCGGGTTTGTTCAGCGGCGCTTGAGCTATGCTTACGCATGTGATCGCGATTCTCAGCCTTGCCGGACTCTGCGCCGGCTGGGTACTGTTCCAGCAATGGCTCAAGGCCCTGGACCCGAAGGCTGGCGAGACAAGCGATGACTGCTCGGCGTGCGGGGGCTGTGGCTGCGCACCGCGACGGAAGGAAGAGCGGCATGGAAAATGACTGTTGTGGCGCGCCTGCACAGCCGAACATGCACGCGGCGTCACTTGGCTTGCCGAGTGCCGGTCCAGCCAACTGCCGCCGGCCCTGCGATCACAGCTCCTGGATGCACAGAACCAAGCTTCCCGCCTTGTGCTCCATACTCATCGTGCTGTTTTGGACAGGAGCCACCGCTGCATACGACTTACGCATCTCGAGGACGATCGGGGAGCTGCCACTGGAGCAGGTCGCTTCGCGCACTTACCTGATTCACGCGCCCCTTGCAGCGCCCAACCGGAAAAATGAAGGCTTCATTGCCAATACCGGCTTCGTGGTAAGCGACGACGGCGTTGTTGTGGTCGATCCCGGCGCCAGCGTGCAGATAGGACGCAAGCTGCTGGAGAAGATAGCCCAGGTTACCGATAAACCCGTGGTCGCGGTCATGAATACCCATGTGCATGGTGACCACTGG
>JASJBY010000288.1 GCA_030066245.1 Gammaproteobacteria bacterium | reverse complement strand
GCCGAGGAGTTCAGTTTTCGCACCGAAGTCACCACCGAGCGCGTGCTCGAGTCCGGTCAGAAGCTGCACTTCGGACGTGCCGCCGAAGTATACGTACGCCGTCCCGACAAGCTTTACGTGGAAGTGACGGGCGACCTGGAGAACGAACGCATCTGGTACGACGGCGAGCAATTCACCGTTCTGGACCTGAGGAAGAACGAATACGAGCAGGCCAAGGTTGAGGGCGACATCGACAGTGCGCTGGATCACATGGCCGAGGCCTACGGGGAGTCCAGTCCGTTGGCGGATCTGGTCTACAGTGACCCTTACGCAATTTTGGTGGAGAATGTGGAAACCGGCATGTATGTCGGTCTGCATGAGGTGCGCGGTGTGAAGTGCCACCACCTGGCGTTCACGCAGAAGAATATAGACTGGCAGATCTGGATCGAGGACGGTGCACAGCCGGTGCCCTGCAAGGCGGTGATCACATACAAGGACGCGGAGAGCGTCCCGCAGTTTACCGCGGTACTCTACGACTGGGAGTTCTCTCCTCATTTGCCCGACAGTCTGTTCGAGTTCTATCCCCGCAATGATGCCGTCGAGACGGCTTTCGTGCCCGTTGACAATTGACGTGGGGCAGGCACCGGGAGCAATGAAGGCGGCGCATTTCGGACGGGCTGCGACCGGCTGCGGCTGGCGGGTCGCTGTCGGGCTGCTGATGTGGATGATGTTCACAGCGCCGGCTCAAGCGGCAGACGTGGTATGGCGCGACATGAGCCAGCAGGAGCAGGAAGAATGGGTCATCCGCTGGGACATCCCGGGCAGCGTAAGGCATAGCATGGACCGGCGGTCGACGCAGGGGGCACAGGCACGCGAGTCCTCATCGGCGCAGCAGCGGCACCGGACGCAGGGTGCCGACAACCGCCGCGGCTACCTGGCGGCAAACGAGCGCCGGGCCAACCAGGGTGCTGATGACCGCCGCGCCGGCAGCGCCAGTGGCCGGACCTATCAATACGTGGAGGAGCGCAGCTACAGGCCGCTCGGATACTACGGTAGCGTGCGTCAGGACAGCCGCCGGTAAGCTCCGCAGACTATTTCTTGGACGCCGGCGGCTCGCTCAGCTGCCAGTTGCCCTTGGCCTGTTTGCACACGTGCACGGTTGTCTCGCCCTTCATGCTGCGGGTGGAGTTCATGACTTTGACCTGCCGGCAGGTCAGTCCCACCAGGTTCTTGTAAGTGCGTACCGCCTTCAGGGCGCCGTGACTGCCGCTATCCGGGTTCTCCCACGTTCTTGTCTCGCCATCGGCGCCTTTGTCAAGCAGCTCCCGGCCCGTCAGCTTGTAGAGCGCCCAGTCAGCATCGTTGAAGGAACGCACGGGCGAGTAGTCCAGCAGGCGCCAGTCGACGGCATAAGACGGAGCGCCCGCCAGCTGCGCCGCCAGAATCGCCGCCATGCAAGCGGTTCTCGTCTTCATGCTGTGATCCCCCTTCCTGGAGTCATTCAATGGGACTGCGGGGCGCCGGCGCCGGGCACCCGCGTCCCTCGAACTTAGAGCATGCTTGCAGTGCATGCAAGCCAAAGCGCAACTTGCTCTTGTCCGGGTCGGGAGCTTAGCATGCAGGCATTCTGAGCCTGCGAGCCGAGCTGAACCAGACGCCGTGCCGGGGAGCAACCGCTTCGGGGGTGCGACCTGGCCGGCGACTGAATACGCGAACCGGAGCAGAGGGTCGTGACCATGGCGCGCCTTGCCACGGTACTGATTTTGCTGGCTTCACTGGTGGCTGGCTGTTCAACCATGGAGGTCGCTGTCGACTACGATCGGGAAAGAAGCTTCTCCGGTCTCTCGACCTTCGACTGGATCCCCGACCCGAAAACGCCGACGGGCGATCCGCGTATCGACGACAATACCTTGCTAGACCGACGCATCCGAAGGGCCGTCGAAAG
Source organism: Gammaproteobacteria bacterium (assembly GCA_030066245.1). Classification (GTDB taxonomy): domain Bacteria; phylum Pseudomonadota; class Gammaproteobacteria; order JAABTG01; family JAABTG01; genus JASJBY01. The sequence goes on along the minus strand of JASJBY010000288.1, from coordinate 4,190 downwards.
CGAACTCATGGCGAAGGGATTCGCGAAAAGCGCCGAGTCACCGGATTTCTGGCTCGCATACCATGTGACGCTGGACCGCCGACAGAGCGTGTCGACGATCAACCGCCGTTACGGCTACGGGCCCGGCTGGGGCTGGACCGCCCGAGGTGAGCCGTACGCGACCCGGCGGCGCGCCGATACGTTCGTTTACGAGTATGACGAGGGCAGCCTGTTGCTGGACGTGGTCGACCCCGAGGGCCGTGACCTCATATGGCGGGGCGCGGCGACCGACGAGGTGAGCTTTTCGGCATCGCCTGCCGCCCGGGAGCAGCAGATCAACGAGGCGGTGCGGCGTATGTTGAAGAAGTTCCCCCCCAAGTAACGTCCCACTGCATCGGTGTTCGATCAGGGCTGTACCGGCATGAGTGGCTGGGACCGTCGGCCGCAGGGATAGCGGCCGTCGAGCCTACAGGGAGGTATTCACGGCGTGTCCCGGCGGCTCGTGCCGGTACGGCCCCCACCGCGAACGCTCAACCGATCGCCGATGCGTCCCGCCGCCGGTTGGTTCCGTAAGCTCCTCTCGGAAAGTCACTTAGGATGTGGTTTTACCGCCGACACTTCCGGGACGCGCCAAACGATGGTCCAGCGGAATCACCGGAGAGGCAAGACGGCGCACATCCCTGGCCAAAGTTGCTTCCTTGGTTGCCCTCACCGCTACCGAGTATCTGGGTTTATCACGGCGCGTCATGCGTCCAAACATGAGGTTCTTCCTTCGACTGCCCCGCAGAAGCACCGTGATCTCTTCGTGGCACTCGCCGAGGACGGTACGGGTGATGCCGTAGAACCGGATAGTCAGAACCATCTCGACCCCCTGGGGCGTGAGCCCATAGGTGCCACGCGCGTAGTAGCTGTTGCCCCCGCCTCGCACGTGCCCGCCGTCCAGGATGAGGGTGCCGGCGTTCTCCCAGCCGTTAGCCCTGGCCAACTCGGCTGTCCATATCCCATCGAGCCTCGCCATCCGTATCCTCCCTTCAACCCCATGCTTCCCGAAGCGCCGCTAATCATACAGGCTCGTCGGGAAAATTGGCACCGGGCAAAGCAAGACTCGCAGCCGTTGTCCATGACGACCGCGTTTGCTATCGCCAACGTCATCATCTATATACTCGGTAACCCTCAGCGGAGGCGTAGTCGACTCGTCAGGTTCCCCGTACGAGCGCCCGACCGCCGGTCCCGCGGCACAAACAGGCTGTGTTCATCGTCCTGATACGTCCGGACTCGCGGCGGCTGGACAAAGCCACTGGATGGCAGCCCGCGCGGCCTTTCGCGGGCTTCGGCGTCACGCGTCGACCGTGCGTTGCTCGCCCGCTGATATTCAACAACAACTCTCGGGTGGAGGAGTCTTTAACATGTTGCGATCTCTGCATATCGACCCCAAGAAGTGTACGGGCTGTCTCCAGTGCGAGCTGGCCTGCTCATTCGAGCACTTCGGCGCTTTCAATCCCGCCAAGTCAGTCATACGGGTCTTCAACTTTCATCAAGAAGGACGGTTTGTACCGTACACGTGCACCCAATGCGCCGAGGCCTGGTGTCTGCACGCCTGCCCGGTGGACGCGATTCGGGCAAATGCCGAGACCGGCGCCAAGGAGGTGATCGATGCGCTCTGTGTCGGATGCAAGGTGTGCACCATCGCCTGTCCCTTCGGCACTGTGAACTACAGCCAGGACACCGGCAAGGTCATGAAGTGCGATCTCTGTGGCGGTGATCCCCAGTGCGTTCAGGCCTGTCCCACAGCGGCAATCACTTACGTCGATGCGGATTGGACGGGTCTGGAACGGATGCGAGCGTGGGCTGCGCGTGCCAACGCGGGCGCCGGTGAATCTGCACAGGCTTGACAGCGGGGAGGAATACATCATGGCTTGGACGAAGAACGTGCTGAGAGTGAACCTCGGCGATGCCACCTGCACCAGCGAGTCCCTGAACATGGACTGGGCCACGCAATACCTGGGCCAGCGCGGCTTGGCGACCAAATATCTGGTCGAGGAAGTGGATCCGAAAGTCGACGCCCTGTCTCCGGAGAACAAGCTCATCATGGCCACCGGGCCCCTCACGGGCACCGTCGCATCCACTGGCGCCCGTTATTCGGTGATCACCAAGAGCCCGCTGACGGGGGCCATTGCCTGCTCCAATTCGGGCGGCTTCTTTGGCGCTGAGCTGAAGTTTGCGGGCTGGGACATGGTCATCATCGAGGGCAGGTCAGATGAACCGGTTTACCTGTCCATCGAGAACGACAAGGCCCAGCTGCTTCCCGCCGCCGACTTGTGGGGGAAGTCAGTCTGGGAAACCGATGAGACCATCCGCACGCGCCATCAGGATCCCCAGATGCGCATTGCGGCAATCGGCCGGGCAGGCGAGAACGGTGTCTTGTTCGCCTGTATCGTGAACGACCTGCACAGAGCAGCCGGACGGTCCGGGGTGGGCGCGGTAATGGGCTCCAAGAACCTCAAGGCTGTCGCTGTTCGGGGCACGCGCGGCGTCAGCGGGGACAGTATCAGGGACCCGAAAGCTTTCATGTCGGCGGTATCCGCTGGAAAAAAGGTATTGGCCGACAACGCCGTCACCGGTCAGGGGCTGCCCACCTACGGGACGCAGGTGCTCATGAACGTCATCAACGAAGTGGGCGCCTTACCCACCCGAAACTGGAAGGATTCCCAGTTCGAGGGAGCCAACAAAATTTCCGGCGAGGCGATGCACGAGCCTCGTGCCAGCGACGGCAAGCCAAACCTGGTGACCAATGCCGCCTGTTTCGGCTGCACCATCGCGTGTGGACGGATTTCGAAGATTGACGAGACCCACTTCACCGTCAAGAACAAGCCGGAGTACTGGGGTGCCTCGGGCGGTCTGGAGTACGAAAACGCCTGGTCCTTGGGTGCCGATACGGGCATCGACGACCTCGAAGCCCTGACCTACGTTAACTACATCTGTAACGAGGAGGGCATGGACCCCATCTCCTTCGGAGCAACCGTTGCGGCCGCCATGGAGCTCTACGAAGCTGGCCTGATCAGCAAGGAGCAGGCAGGTGCCGTGGAGCTGAAGTTCGGCTCCGCGGAGGCGCTTGCGCAGGCGGCCGAGATGACCGGCAGGGCGGAGGGCTTCGGCAAGGAGCTGGGTCTCGGCTCCAAGCGACTCTGTGAGAAATACGGGCGACCGGAGCTGGCCATGGTGGTCAAGGGTCAGGAGTTTCCGGCATATGATTCCCGCGGCATCCAGGGCATGGGTCTGACCTATGCCACCAGCAATCGGGGAGCCTGTCATCTACGTAGCTATACAGTGGCTTCCGAGGTGCTGGGGATCCCGGCCAAGACCGACCCCCTCGTCAGCGATGGCAAGGCTGAGTTGGTCAAGGCGTTCCAGGACGCCACCGCCGTGGTGGACTCCAGCGGTCTGTGCGTTTTCACCACCTTCGCCTGGAGCCTGGAGGACATCCAGCCGCAGATCGCCGCGGCCTGTGACGGCGATTGGTCCCTGGATGACCTGCAGACAATGGGTGAACGGGTATGGAACATGGAACGGCAGTTCAACATGGCGGCCGGCCTCACCGCCGAGGACGACACCCTGCCCAAGCGTCTACTGGAAGAGCCCGCCAAGACCGGTCCCGCAAAAGGCAAAGTCACCGAGCTGGCAAAAATGCTGCCGGAGTACTACCGAATCCGGGGCTGGTCGGAGGACGGTGTGCCGACAAAGGAGACTCTGGCCCGCCTTGGCCTGTAGCCCTGGCGGCAGCGGGCGGGCAATGACAGCGCCTGTTCACCCGCCCTATTCCCTATCCGGGCGCAGCGATAGGAGGATGAGATGCGGTATGTAATCGTCGGGGCCGGTCCGGCCGGTGTAACCGCTGCCGAAGCACTGCGACGGATAGACCCGAAGGGCAGCATCACCGTGGTCGGGGACGAGCCGGAGCCGCCATACTCCCGAATGGCTATCCCCTACCTGCTGACCGGCCGGATCGGGGAGCAGGGAACGCATCTGCGCAAGGCCCCCGACTATTTCGCGAAGCAAGCCATCCAGATTGTTCGCGGGCGGGTCAGCAGGGTCATGCCGGAAGAGCGAACGGTGCAGCTGGAGGAGGGCAGCACCATGGGCTTCGACCGTTTGCTGATAGCCACGGGTTCACGACCGCTCATGCCCCGGGTGCCGGGCGGCGATCTGCCGGG
>JASJBY010000287.1 GCA_030066245.1 Gammaproteobacteria bacterium | reverse complement strand
GGCCGGACCGGCACGAGCCGCCGGGACACGCCGTGAATACGTCCCTGTAGGCTCGACGGCCGCTATCCCTGCGACCGACGGTCCCGGCCACTCATGCCGGTACGGCCCTAACCGAACACCAATGCCGGCACACGCGCCCCTCAAGCTCTGGCCGTCATATGCCGACATGGTGGCTAGCATATTTGCCAGAGATTGCCACTCTCGACCCGCCGGGGAAGCCCCATGAGCGCATCGAATGTCGAATACCCGATTATCGGGTTCCAATGGGAACTGCTGGCCATGGTCGTGGCCATGTGGGGAAAACAACGGTTCGGGGTAGACGTGGAGCAACAGCTCGGCCAGGACGGCCTGCGGGCCGTGCTCGATGACGACTTCTGCCGAGTCGTCGCCAGACGCTTCCGCCAACACTGGATCAAGCCCAGCGTGGTGGACCCGGACCGCCAGGAACGCGTCGCGAGACTGCTGGTCGAGGTGGATGAGATGGTCGAAGAGCTCTTCACGGCCAACGACGAGCTCCAGCAGGAGTTTCAACGTCGCTGTGCCAGGGCAGGCTTGTCTCTGAATCCCCCGGACGCTTCCACGCCACCCGTTTCAGCCGCGGGTTGACCGCCGCGTATTAGGCATCACTGCGGCTGCCTGGCGCTGACACTTTCCCTTTCCGTCCTTCTGTCCATGCAGCGGGCTGCGCGTGGACCACACCGGAACGCAGCCAACGGCTTGCAAACCCGGCCGAACTTCGCAATCATCAGGCAGGCTGGCCATTAGCGGCAACGGCGTCAAAGAGGGACTCGCCCGTCATTTCACCATCGACGGGTAATCCAAGAATCCGACCGGGCTATTCGACACCTGCGAATCGCGCCCATCGACAGGGTCCTAACTTCAGCGGAGACACGCCCGATGAAGATATTCGAAGCGACAGGAGACTGGTGCCGCGGAGCCGTCCGCACGGCGCTGCTCGGCATGCTTGCAACGGGGTTGGGTACCGGCGCCGCAAGCGCCGCCGACGCACTCCCGAACGCCTGTCCAGTGGACGGCTGCGAGGTGCGAATCGTGGGCATCGAACGCTCTGGTGAAGAGTTGGAGCTGTCCTTTAACTCCAATTTCAGCCCCGATGTATCGAAGAATCATTTCCACGTCTGGTGGGGGGAACGCTACACGGTGAAACAGGTGGGCAGAAACGCCGAGACCGTTCATGGGGTAACTCAGGGCAGATGGCACAGGCACGACGATTATCCTCAATACATCACCAAAGGGGCCGCCTCCACGAGCGTCCGTGAGGGCGCCAGCACCATCTGCGTCACTGCGGCCGACCGCAACCACAACATTATCGATGTCCAGGTATACCATTGCGTCGATGCCAGCAGCCACCTGTGATGGACAGTTGCATGCATGACACTGCCGACCTACGTCGGACGGTATGAGGTCCGCCAAGAGATAGCGCAGGGTGGATTCGCCGTCGTCGTCCGGGCCTGGGACGAGGAGCTCGAATCACTCGTCGCCCTGAAGATCCTTCACCAGGAGCTCGCCGACGACGATGCCGTCAAGCTGAGATTCCTGGAAGAGGCCCGCCTGCTGCGGCGGATCCGGGCCCCGAGCGTGGTGACTGTGCACGACGTGGGCCGGCTCAACGACGGACGGCCCTACTTCGTCATGGATTTCGCGGATCGGGGCACGCTCGATGCGCGGCTGGCACAGCGGTCGAACTCCGCCTCCCCTGATCCCCAAAGCATCATGGTATTGGCGGATGCCATGGCCGACGGCCTTTCCGCTCTGCACGAAGTAGGGGTCGTCCATCGCGATGTGAAGCCCGCGAACGTTCTGTTTCAGCTCGTGCGCCGAGGGCCGCCGGCTGAAAGCCAGACCAGCACGCAGCCCACGGAAACGCACGGGTCGCTCGTGGAGACCAGTGAGCGCATACTCCTCGGCGACCTCGGCATTGCCAAGGATCTCGCCCAGCACGGCAACTTCCCCACCCTGATCGGCGGCACGCCCCTTTACCAGGCACCTGAGCAAAGCGATCCGGACGCCCGAATCACGCCGGCTGCGGATGTCTATGCCGCTACCGCACTGCTCTGGCATGTGGTCACCGGCAGGCGACCGCCGTTGGCACACGCCGTGGCGGCTGAGCTGGCCAAGCTGCCGCCGGCCTGGCAGGGGGTCGCAGGGCAAGGCATGGCGCTGGACCCACGGGAACGATTCGCGAGCATGGAGGCCTGGCGAACGGTCGTACAGGATGCGCTGGGACGCCAGGCAACGGAGGCGTCGCACCGGCCCTCGGCCATGCAGAGCCAAGCGGAGGTCCCCTGCCCCTACAAGGGGCTTGCCGCCTTTCAGGCCGAGGACGCGTGCTTCTTCTTCGGACGCGAGACGCTGATTGACGAGCTCGTGCGGCGCATCCAGCTGCACCGTGTGCTCGCCGTCGGCGGCCCTTCCGGCAGCGGCAAGTCGTCGGTGGTCCGTGCGGGCCTGATCCCCGCGCTTCAGGCCGGCGCACTGCCAGGCAGCGAGGCCTGGCGGACGGCCGTGTTCACTCCGGGACGGGACCCAATGGCAGAGCTGCATTTTCAGCTCACCCGACTCACCTCGGCCGACCGACCCTCCGTGCCTCTCACGGAGCTGATGGCGCATCCGACCATGGCCCGCCACTTGGGTTGGCAGGATGGCAAAGAGGCACCGTTACTGCTCTGCATAGACCAGTTCGAAGAGCTGTTCACGCTCGCCCCGGCGAGCCAGCGCGGCAAGTTTGTGGCCGCGCTCTCGGCCATGGCCGACCCTGCCGACAGCAGCGTCCGAATCGTCATCGCGGTACGCGCGGATTTCTACTCAGGATGCGCCCAAATCCCCTGGCTGGCAGAACGCATCACCGCCAACCAGGTGTTGGTCGGGCCCATGACGGATGCGGAGCTGCGACGTGCCATCAGCGAACCCGCCCGACCCGTGGGTCTGTATCTGGAGCGAGGTCTTGTGGATGCCATCGTCACGGATGCGGGCGACGAGGCAGGCTCGTTGCCCTTGGTCGCCCACGCCCTGGTTGAAACCTGGCGGCGCCGGCAAGGCAGCACCCTGACGCTCGAGGGTTACCGGGCCGCCGGAGGAGTGACCGGTGCAATAAGCCAGACGGCCGATGCCATCTACGATCACCGGCTTGATGAGGCTGAGCGGGAAGTGACCAAGCGACTCTTCCTGCGCCTGGTGACACCTGGTGAGGATGCCCCCGACACGCGGCGGGTTCTGCCCCGTTCGGAGATCGACCAAGACCCGGACCCGGTCGGCGTCCATCGGGTGGAAGAGTGCCTGACCGAGGCCCGCTTGCTGACGGTCGACGACACCAGCATCCAGATTGCCCACGAAGCGCTGTTGCGCACCTGGCCCCGCTTGCGCAGCTGGATAGAGACCTGCCGTGACGAGCTGCGCACCCGCCAACGCATCAGCCGGGCCGCAGCCGAATGGGACAGCGAGAACCGGGACCCCGACCTGCTGTACCGGGGTACGCCGCTGATCTCCGCGCTCGAATGGGCAGCCAATCACCCGGATCAGCTGGGCGCCCTGGAACGGACCTTTCTCGATACGTCCGCGGAGGCCAAGGCCAGGGCAGAGACGGCAGCAGCCGAGAAACGGCGGCGTAGACGCCGCCTTCGCCGCGCCGCTATCGCCATGCTGTCGGTGCTCGCACTGGGAGCAACTTTCGCCTCTGTGGTCGCTTTCTTGGCGTGGCGCGAGGCGCAGCGCAACGCCTTTCGCGCCGAACGGGCCACAGTCGTGGCGCACCAGCGGTTCTCAGCGGCCCTGGGAGCGGCTGCCCACGGGCTGGTGGAATCCGATCCGCTGCTGGCCCTCTACCTGGCTGCCGAGGCCTCGGCCCGCGCCGAGGAGGAGCCGCCGGGCTACGATGCCCGCGCCACCCTGGTTGCCGCGCGGCGCGCCCTGTCACGGGCAGGGCTTGTCCTCGTGGGCAGCCCCATTCCCGCCGGAGATGCCATCGCAATCGCCGTGAGCCCCGACGGAACGACACTGGCGGCAGCGCAACGGGACGGCGGCATAGACCTCATCGATACGGCCACCAGGCGACGCACCGGACCCAGCCTTCAGGGCCATGTGGGCGGCATCCGGGATGTGGATTTCGGACCCCGGGGACGGCTCCTCGCTTCCGTGGGCGCGGATGGTACCGTGCGTCTGTGGAACGTGGAGGACGGTCTCAGCGGTCACGGACGCAAGATCGGTGAGACAGCTGACGTGATCTCCGGGGTGTGCTTTTCCCCGCAAGGGTCTATTCTGGCATCCGCCAACGGCGACGGTACCGTGCGCCTGTGGAGTGTCGAGCGGGGCGATGCCGCCGGCGGCCCCCTTGTCCAGCTCGCCCTGGGATTCAAGGTCGTGGAGTTCAGTCCGGACGGTCGTGGCCTGGTGGCCGGCTATAATGACGGCACGATCTTCGGCTGGAGCCTGCCTTCCCGGGCGCCGTTGTTCGAGCCCATCCGCGGCGCCCACACCAGCAACCTGTCGCAGCTCGCTTTCAGTCCCGCCGGAGATCGCTTCGCCAGCGCCAGCACCGACGGTACGTCCACCGTCTTTGAATACGCCACCGGCCGCATCCTCGGTCCGGCCTTCGGCCCCACCGACCAGATAGGTGCCGTCGTCTTCGCTGCAGACGGCGAACGCCTGATTGGTGGCGGCGCCGATGGGGCGCTGAGGATCTGGGACATGGGCGAGCAGCTGCTCGTCGGCACCACGCCAAAGGGCCACAGTCAGTCCATCATCGATCTTGTACGGAGCGATGATGCCGGCCTGCTGGCAACCCTGGGTCAGGAGCAGCTGATCCGACTGTGGCGCATCAGCAGCGGCTATCCCCGGGCCACGGTATACCGGGTGGACGGCCGGTCGGCTAAAGGAGTGGCATTCAGCGCCGATGGACGGCATCTCGCGGCCGGTGACGAAACCGGATTGGTGCACGTCTGGTCGGCGGCCAGGGGCGATGAACCGGTTCGACTCCGAGGGCACCAGCATCAGGTGTGGGCACTGGCGTTCTCGCCGGACGGCACTCGGCTGGCATCAGGTGACCGCAACGGGCAGCTGAGGCTATGGGACCCGGTCGACGGCAGCCTGCATGAGACGCTGCCCGCGCATGATGCCGCGATCTGGTCTCTGGCATATACCCCCGACGGCAGGCGCCTGATCAGCGCGACCGACCGCCAGATACGCATCTGGGACATTGGAGCCGGAAAGACGCTCGGCACGCTGGGCCATGACGGTGGCCGCATCACCCGCGCCGTCCCGTCCAAGGACGGCCGCCTGGTGGCAGCCGTTTCCACGGACGGCAAGGTCCGGGTTTGGAATCTGGAGACGTCGGCCTTGTTGACAGAGATAGTGGCCGATGATGACGTCCTCTGGAGCGTGGCCTTCAGTCCGGGTGGGCGCAAGCTGGCAACGGCGTCCAGCGAGGAAGTGGTGGCGGTATGGTCCCTGGAATCAGGAGAGCGGCAGGCGACCCTCACCGGCCTGCGCGGAGGGGCCACCGACGTGGCCTTCCTGGCCGATGGCGTGACCCTTGTGGCCACCGACCGCAGAGGCGGCCTTCACCTGTGGGACGTTCAGACGGGCCGTAGTCTGGGTCAGGCCTGGCAAGCGCACTCGCGCGTAAGCTGGCGCATCGCTGTGCACCCGGACGGGCAGCGCTTCGCTACTGCTGGCGGCGACGGCCAGGTGAAACTCTGGGACGAACTCAGCATCGCACGCGCGTGTGAGATCGGCGGACCGGCCTTTGATGCCGTGCGCAGAAAACAGTATCTGGGTGAAGGTGAACGCTCCATGGCCTGCGAGTGACCAGGCATGCTCAGGCTGTGGTGGAGGGTCAACTGCAGTCGAAGTCGATGCAGTGCTGGGCACCGGACGCAAACGGCGCTCCCAGCCCTATCCGGCCCTGAGCCCAGAGGGGCAAGGATTCGCGGCGCAGAAACAGCGATTCCCCCCCTTCTACCTGGACGTAAGTGCCGTTGGTGCTCACGTCTTTGAGAACGAAGCGACCGCGGGAAAACTCCACGGTCGCGTGCCTTCGCGATACCGTTCCCCACGTGACGACCAAGTCGTTGTCCGCACCTCTGCCGATGCTGAAGGGTACAT
>JASJBY010000286.1 GCA_030066245.1 Gammaproteobacteria bacterium | reverse complement strand
GGTGCAAGGTTGGCCATGACCTCAAGGCTGTTTCTGCAGGTCTTAACATTCGGGGAAAGGACTCAGCTCTTCTCTGCCCTGTATACCACGCATTCCGTTGTTAGCCTACACTCCTCGCGGCTGGGGTGATGACGCCCACATCAAGTCGCGGATACGGCTCGCCGGTCGTATGAACGGGGTTGAGCATCCGGTCTGCCCGGCCGACCGGACGACCGCGCTGCGCGCTCACTCGCTGAAAGCGGTCCGCTCGATCACGCGCAGGTCGTTGCCGTCCTGCAGCGACAAGAGGACGCCGTGCCCCGAAAAGGCGAACTCACCGGTCAGTGCCGAAATCGTCACCTAGTCCCATTCTGTGACAGGGCGAGTTCCTGCTTTCGCTCCAGATCCTGGACAGATCTCCTCCTGACGCGCATACCCAGGAAACCCTCCCCGATTGCAGCAGTCCTAGCACAGGTTATGGCAAACCGCCGGTGCAGAACAGATTCTACGGGGTGCTCCCCGATTTCCGCGATGAGGCACACAGGCGGCCTGACTTGCGCGACCGGCGCAGCGCACCTTGTATTCGTCTGAAAAGTCATGAACAAAGGCTCACTACTGACAGCCATTCTCCTAACGGCCTGCGCAGCGACCCTGGCCACGGCGGCGTCTGCCGATCCAGAAACCGTCTCCACCGAGCACGCCACCGTGTCCTTGATCAGCGAGGAGCCCGTGGCCCACCCGGGTGAAACTCTGTGGCTGGGCCTCCATTTCGAGCTGATCCCGCACTGGCATGTGTACTGGCGAAACCCCGGTGACTCCGGCAAGGCCCCCACAGTGCGATGGCGCCTACCCGAGGGGTGGACAGCCGGCGACATCCACTGGCCGGTGCCGAAACGCCTGAGGGTCGGACCGCTGACCAATTACGGCTATGAAGGAACCGTGACCTTCCTGGTCCCCGTGCAGCTGCCCGAGACGCCGCTGGCAGACATGCCGCTGGTGGTGGGCGCGGATGTGGACTGGCTCGTTTGCCGCGAGGAATGCATTCCCGAGTCGGGCCGCCTGAGCATTACCCTGCCCGCGGGGGACGGCGCGGCTACCTCAGGGTTGAATGCCCGCGCGTTATTCGCGGCCAGCCGGGCGCGTTGGCCGGAGCCTCTCCCCGCGGGCGCTCGTTTCGATCTGGAGGAGAACCGGCTGGCCATATCCGTCACGCCACCGGGGCTGACGACAGAACCTCTCGGCGACGTCTGGTTTGCAACCAACGAGTGGGGGCCGGTCGATGCCAGTGGCGTTCAACGGTGGCAACGAAGCGGGTCAACGCTCGAGCTTAACGTACCCCTGGGGGATGCGCCTCCGGCGGCCGACCGGGCTATCGACGGCCTGCTGGTGGTGGAAGCCAGCGCAGGCGGCGCAACCCAGGTGCGAGGCTTTCAGGTTCGGCTCGCCCCTCGAGGCGTCGCGCAAGAAGCGCAAGACGCAGGACTGGTCGTATCGTTGGCGTTCGCGTTGCTCGGGGGCCTCATCCTGAACGTCATGCCCTGCGTACTTCCCGTTCTCGGCATCAAAGCCCTGGGTTTCGTCAAAGAGGCGCACGGCGGCCGTCGGCGACTCGTCTTTCACGGGCTGACTTACAGCGGCGGCATCCTGCTGACGTTCCTGCTGCTCGCCGCCGGCCTGCTGCTGCTGCGCGCGGGCGGGGAGTCACTCGGCTGGGGGTTCCAGCTGCAGTCGCCGGTCGTTGTTACCCTGCTGGCCTTTCTCATGCTCGCGGTCGGTCTGAATCTGTCCGGCGTGTTCTCCGTGGGAACCGGCCTGATGGGAGCCGGGCAAGGGCTGACCGACGGTCGCGGACTACACGCCACGTTTGCAACCGGCATCCTCGCAGTGGTGGTGGCCAGTCCATGCACGGCGCCCTTCATGGGTGCGGCCCTGGGATTCGCCTTGACCCGTCCAAGCTGGGAGGCGCTCGCTGTGTTCATGGCTCTCGCTGTGGGGTTTGCTCTTCCGATGTTGCTTCTCAGCCTTTTTCCGGCCTGGCTGCGGCTAATACCCAAGCCGGGACCCTGGATGAAACGCCTGCAGCAGCTGCTTGCGTTTCCCATGTACGCGACCGCGGCATGGCTGGTGTGGGTGCTCAGCCAACAGACCGATGCGCGCAGCTTTGGGATGGCGCTCGCGGGCCTAGTGGCCGTCGCCCTCGCCGCCTGGCTCTACGGTCAGTGGGCTCCCCGAGGCTGGCGTCTTGGGCTGCTGGGCGCCGGGCTTGCCTGCGTGCTCGCACTGGCCGTGAGCCCGATGGCGGGTCAGGATGTTGCCGCCGCCGCGGACACTCGCGGGGAGCAAGCGTCTTGGTCAGAAGAACGGGTCCGGGATCTCACCGCCGCGGGGCGGCCGGTTTTCGTCAACTTCACCGCCGCCTGGTGCATCACCTGCAAAGTTAACGAGCAGGTGGCATTGTCGACAGCGGCAACCCAGCGGCTTTTCGAAGCTAACGCCGTTGCCTATCTGGTGGCTGATTGGACACGGCGCGACCCGGCGATTAGCCGCCAGCTGGAGCGCCACGGGCGCAGCGGCGTACCGCTCTACTTGCTGTACCCACCCGGAAACGACGGCCCCCGAGTCCTGCCTCAACTGCTTACCGAAGGCATCGTCGCCGATGCTGTCAGCCAACTGTGAACGAAAGGAGAACCCATGACGAAGCCAACCGCATGCTTGTTAGCTGGTGCAATGGCCCTGAGCGCCTTCAGCGCATTTGCCGCGGCCCGCGTGGGCGAGCCGGCGCCAGAGTTCCAAGGTGTCGACACGCGGGGCAAGGTCCATCGGCTGGCCGATTACGCCGGCAAGACCGTGGTGCTTGAATGGACCAATCATGATTGTCCTTTCGTGCGAAAGCATTACGGCGGCGGAAACATGCAGGCGCAGCAGCGCGAGGCGGCAGCGCAGGACGTGGTGTGGTTGTCAGTGATTTCATCCGCCCCGGGCAAGCAGGGTCACGTCAGCGCCGAGAAAGCCGAGCAGCTGACGCAGTCCCGAGACGCAGCGCCCCATGCGGTGATTCTCGATCCGAGCGGCCGCATCGGCCGCGCCTACGGCGCCAAAACAACGCCACATATGTACGTCATCGACGGAGCGGGAACGCTGGCGTACATGGGCGGCATTGACAGCATCAGCAGTGCCAACCCCAACGACATTCCTCGCGCAACCCAGCACGTACGCGTGGCCTTGCAGGAAATGGCCTCCGGAGAACCCGTCAGCAAGCCGGTCACGAGGCCATACGGCTGCTCGGTGAAGTACTAGACGAGGTTTCCGCGGGACTGGCGGAGAACGAATTGCGGGCAATCGTTGCTCATCCCGAGACGGTCTAGCAGAGGACGACCGCCCGCAAAAAGGACCGGGTGAACGGCTCGGGAAACCGCCGCGGGCCCGCCCGGTGCGAGCGTTGTAACCGAGCCCTTCACTCCGCCCACCCGAGCACATCCCGCAGAACCGACCAGCGTCGGTGCTTGCGGCCAGCTCCCTCTCCAAGGATCCAATAGTCGTGGAGTTCGTCAATGACCCCCGACTCCCGCTGAAGCTGCAGCCAGGTATCCACGAAGGCATACAGCCTGGGCGCATCGAGCGGCAGCCCGACGGCGATGGGAGCCGACAAGGGCTTGGGCTTGGGGACCACGACGCTGAACTGCGGATACACCAGCGTCCACGCCGAACCCGCCTCGGCCGAGTAAATCAGGGCGTCGAACTCGCCGGCCTCAGCGCTGAAGAACCGCCGCGGCGAATCGATGATCACCACCTCGGCGTTGGGCACGTTGCGGCGAATGAACGCGGTGTAGTATGGCAGATCCAGCGACGCGAACCTCACCGATTCCAGTGCACGCAGCTTCGCCACGCTGGCGTACCGATCCCGCTCATGGTCGGGCACCACGAGTCCAATGTTGGCGTTCAGATAAGGCTCGGAAAAACGCAGCTTGAGGGCTCGCTGAGGGGTTACGAAAAGGCCGCTCAGCACGATGTCGACCCGTCCGTCGGCGAGATGCTGCACGAAATCCTCCCAGGGCAGCTGCACAAACTCCAGCTCTACGTTCATCTCCGATGCCAGCAGGTGAGCTAGGTCGGCCTCCAGTCCCACCTGTTGGGCTTGCTCGTTTCGGTACATGAAGGGCAGGCTCTGGGGCAGGTAGCCCACGCGCAGGGTGCCGCGCTCCTGGATGGCGCCAAGTCGCGAGCCATCACTGCCGCGTGGCTGCGGCGCAGCCTCCTCGAGCTTCGTTTCCGTAGCTTGGACTCGGTCCACCAGAAGCTCCATCTGCACGAGCTTCTCATACTGCCGATACTCCTGGGGAACAACCACCTCGAAGAAAATACGCAGCCCCAAGAACAGGCTCACGCCAAGCACGGCGGAAACCACGGCGTAACGCCAGAGGGCGGCCCAGCGAAGCCTGGTGTTGCCGGAGACCGCTGCGGCGGTCAGCAGGGCCAGCACGACGGTGTGAACCCCGGCGAGCAGTGTGCCGAAACGTCCGGTAAAGACATCCACCGCCAGGAACAACTGGAACATGTCCGCCGGAATGCGCATGAGATCCAGGAGGAACGGCAGCGCCACCACCACTTCACCGAAGAAGCTCAGCAGACCGGAGAACAGAAACAGAGGAAATTGCTCGGCGGTCAGCGTCGTCCCGGCGAACCAACCAGCGAAGGGCACGAAAGCGAGCGACAACAGCTTGCCGAGATTCGGCAAATTGAAGTTGATGGGCACAACGAGATCGACCGCGCTATCTGCTTCCCTGCTGTGTGTGTTCGCCTCAGCCAGAAGAACCTTTATCCGTTCGGCCATCAGCGGCAACACGATGAGCAACGACCCCGTGGCGAAAGCGGTGATAAGGGCATCCTGGGCAGCCGAGAGCACCCGCCGGGGCTCGATGGACGTAAGCACTCCCACCAGTCCGGGCAGGACCCAGAAGGAGAGCAGCAAAGCAGCACCGATGTAGGCAAGTATGTAGACCTGAAGACGGCCCAAGGCCTCCACGTCCAGCGTGCCCGCGGCGGCGGCGATCAGGGCGAACACGCCGATGGGCGCGAGCCGGGCGACAAAGCCCGCGATGCGCATGATCGCCCCCCCAAGCACCTCCAGGTTGGAAAGGAAAGAGCTCTTGCCCGGCACGCCGATGACGGCAAGCCCTATGGCCAGGCTGAACAGGACAACGGCCGGGATTACGCTGCTGGAGAGAGAAAAGAACGGATTGGAAGGGATGTATAGGGCCACGATGTCGGTAGGCTCTCGGATCTGCACCAGAGAGCTGCTGAAGAAGGTGGCGGACTCCCAGCTCGGGAATGACGCCGTGAATGCAACGATGACAAACAGGGCAATCAGCCAGAAAAGCAGCACGAAACGTCCGCCACGAACCGCCAGCAGACGAACCTCCGGGTAGCTGAGCTTACCCAGCCCGCCAATGAGCGAGATCAGAATGTAAGGCAGCACCGTCATCTGCAGCAGCGCAATGAATATCTCCCCGAGCAGTTGCACCGGCGCGATCAGCTCGCCGAAGAACAGTCCCGCGAGAATGCCCAGCACCATGCCGATCAGCACCTGCACCGACAGGTCGGGCCAGCGTCGTTTCTCAGGTTTCGGCGGTAGCTCGGGCTCCGGCCGGACATCATCCGCCACCGTGCTCATGGGGTCGTCTCCGGATCCGCTGAGAGGCTCTCCCAAAGCCGGCGAAACGATTCCACCTCCAGCAGCGCCTTGATGAGCTGGGGTTCGACGCCGAGCTTCTGCAAGGTGCTTGGCGGCAATCTCCGCCAGGAGGGATTCACGAGCAACGCCCGGCGCGCGGCGGCGCCTGCTCCTTCGGGGTCGTCCGCAAGCAGCCGCACTTGGGCCAGCAACCACCAGGCATGGTCATGGTCCGGGTGCAACTCCAGTGCCCGCTCCGTTCTGGCGCGGGCCTGGGCCGTCAGCTGCCGCCGGGCTTCTCCCGTCGTTTGCCGGACACGGCGCACCAGGTGCTCCGCAGCCGCCACGGCGAGTTGCGCATGGCGGATCCTCAGCAGACGCCGGAGTTCGCGGACGGGGGTGGCATGGTCTTCCACATGCAGATCGATGTAGCGGTCCGTGAGGCCCATGTAGCCACCCTTCCTGCGCACCACCAGAACCGCCGC
>JASJBY010000285.1 GCA_030066245.1 Gammaproteobacteria bacterium | reverse complement strand
ACCACATCGAAATCCATGCGCCCCTTTTTCACTTCATCCGCCAATTCCTCGAAACCGACTACATCGGCCCCCGCCTGTGTCGCCGCGTCGGCTTTCTCCCCCTGGGCGAACACTGCCACACGCACGTCCTTACCCGTGCCCCGCGGCAGAACGGTCGCGCCGCGCACCACCTGGTCGGATTTCCGGGGGTCCACCCCCAGGTTAACGGACACCTCCACGGTCTCATCGAACTTCGCAAACGCAATTTCCTTGAGCAGCCTGAAAGCCTCCTCGGAGCTGTAGAGCTTCATAGGCTCCAGCTTCTCGCGGGCCTGCTTGCGATTCTTGGATAAGCTGGGCATGCCTAAACACCCTCCACGTCCAGACCCATGCTTCGCGCGCTGCCGGCGATGGTGCGCACGGCCGCGTCCATGTCGGCGGCGGTTATATCGGGCATCTTGGTGGTGGCGATCTCCTCCAGTTGCTGCCGCGTCACCTTGCCCACCTTGTCGGTGTTGGGATTGCTGCTGCCCTTGGCAATGCCCGCTGCCTTGCGCAGTAGCACACTGGCGGGCGGAGTCTTGGTAATGAAGGTGAAGCTGCGATCGCTGTACACCGTGATCACAACCGGGATCGGCAAGCCCTGCTCGAGGCTCTGGGTCTGCGCGTTGAACGCCTTGCAGAATTCCATGATGTTGACCCCGTGCTGCCCCAGCGCTGGACCGACGGGCGGGCTAGGGTTAGCCTGCCCGGCCGGCACTTGTAGCTTCACGTAGGCCTCAACCTTCTTTGCCATACTTCTCCCCTCGGGTGCAAACGCCTCGCGGCTTCCCGTTCGGATAGTGATTAGCGACTAGTGATCAGTGAGTAGTGAACAGTGAGCGGCTAAGAGACCCCTCGCACTGCTCACTACTCACTAGTCACTGCTCACTATTCACCGCTCACCAGTCACAAAATCACTCTTTCTCCACCTGCCCGAATTCCAGCTCCACCGGGGTGGAGCGTCCGAAGATGAAGACCGCCACCCGCAGCCTGCTCTTCTCGTAGTTGACCTCTTCCACCACGCCGTTGAAGTCGTTGAAAGGGCCGTCGATGACCCTTACGACCTCACCTGGCTCGAAGAGAATCTTCGGTCTGGGCTTCTCAGCGCCCTCCTGCACCCGTTGCAGGATGGCATCAGCCTCCTTGTCGGTGATCGGTGCCGGTTTGTCGGCGGTGCCACCTATAAAGCCCATCACCTTGGGCACGTTCTTGACCAAGTGCCAGGTATCGTCGTTCATCTCCATCTGAACAAGCACATACCCTGGAAAAAACTTTCTATCGCTTCTGCGTTTCTGCCCGTCGCGCATTTCAACGACTTCCTCGGTCGGAACCAGGATTTCGCCGAACATGCCCTCCATGCCACCGCTGCGCTGGATGCGCTCCTTGAGCAGCCGGACCACCTGGTTCTCAAAGCCAGAGTAGGCATGCACCACGTACCAACGCATCGTCATCGCGTCAAGCTCCCATGCCGATCACAGACTTGACGATCCAGGCCAGCAGCATATCCAGCAACCACAGAAACACCGCCACAATGGTGACCATGACAATAACCACGAGGGTTGTCTGGAGCGTCTCCTGGCGCGTGGGCCAGACCACCTTGCGAACTTCGGTGCGCGCCTCCTGCATGAATTCCCACGCCGTGCGGCCTTTGGCGGTCAGGAAAATCAGGGTCGCAGAGATACCCGCCACAAGCAGCAGGCCCACCACCCTCAGCAACAGGGAGTGGTCAGAGTAGAGGTAGAATGCCCCAATGGCCCCGCCGAGCAGGACCAGGGCAACCGTCCACTTCAGACCGTCGAGCCTGCTGCCGGAGGCCTCGATTTTCGCACTCATTTACCGTTCGCTAGTCTTCATGCCGGGACAGCCGCCGCTCCTGTGTTCGCCGGGCCAACCGAGCCGATGTGCTGTTGGTCGCCAGGCCCCATGGCTCGCCCGGAAGCGCTGTCTACCCGTGGATGTTGGCAGGCCAGGAGGGAATCGAACCCCCAACCTGCGGTTTTGGAGACCGCCGCTCTGCCAATTGAGCTACTGGCCTGTTGCAGCAGGAAGTGACCGAGCGCCTGTGCGGCCGCTCGGCCGTCCCGTCTGTGCTACTCGATGATCTTGGCGACGACGCCGGCGCCTACCGTTCGGCCACCTTCTCGCACCGCAAATCTCAGCCCCTCTTCCATCGCAATCGGCGCTATCAGGCTCACCGTCATCTTCACGTTGTCCCCCGGCATCACCATCTCCACCCCTTCAGGCAAATCCACCGAGCCGGTCACGTCCGTCGTCCGAAAGTAAAACTGCGGCCGGTAACCGTTGAAAAACGGCGTGTGCCTCCCTCCCTCGTCCTTCGACAGCACATACACCTCCGCCTCAAACTTCGTGTGCGGCGTGATCGTCCCAGGCTTCGCCAGCACCTGGCCTCGCTCCACCTCGTCTCGCTTCGTCCCACGCAACAACACCCCGATGTTGTCCCCCGCCTGACCCTCGTCAAGCAGCTTGCGAAACATCTCCACCCCCGTGCACGTGGTCTTCGTCGTGTCCTTGATGCCGACGATCTCCACCTCCTCGCCTACCTTCACTCGACCCCGCTCCACGCGGCCCGTCACCACCGTCCCCCGACCCGATATCGAAAACACGTCCTCAATCGGCATCAAAAACGGCTGATCCACATCCCGCTCCGGCTGCGGTATGTATTCGTCCATCGCCGCTATCAGCTTCTCCACCGAGCCCGAACCCAGATCGCTCGCGTCCCCCTCCAACGCCTTCAGCGCCGAACCCACCACTATCGGTATGTCATCACCAGGAAACTCATACTGGCTCAGCAGCTCCCGGACCTCCATCTCCACCAGCTCCAGCAGCTCCTCGTCGTCCACCATGTCCGCCTTGTTCAGGTACACCACGATGTACGGCACCCCCACCTGCCTCGCCAGCAGTATGTGCTCCCGCGTCTGCGGCATCGGTCCGTCCGCCGCACTCACCACCAGCACCGCCCCGTCCATCTGCGCCGCACCCGTGATCATGTTCTTCACGTAGTCCGCATGCCCCGGACAGTCCACGTGCGCATAGTGCCGATTGTCCGACTCGTACTCCACGTGCGCCGTCGCAATCGTGATGCCCCGCGCCTTCTCCTCCGGCGCGTTGTCAATCTGGTCAAACGCCTTGTACTCACCGCCGTGCTTCGACGACATCACCTTGGTAATCGCCGCCGTCAGCGTCGTCTTACCATGATCCACGTGACCAATCGTGCCTACGTTCACGTGCGGCTTGTTACGCTCAAATTTCTCCTTGGACACGGTGACTTCACCTCACAAGCTGATTTGGGTTACTGGCTCTTTTTGATCACGGCCTCGGCAATGCTCGTCGGCGCCTCGTTGTACTTGGCGAACTCCATGGAGTAGGTGGCACGTCCCTGGGTTGCCGAACGCAGATCCGTGGCATAGCCGAACATCTCGCCGAGAGGCACTTCCGCACGAATAATCTTGCCCGAGGGCGAGTCGTCCATGCCTTGAACCAGGCCGCGTCGACGGTTCAAGTCGCCCATCACGTCGCCCATGTATTCCTCCGGCGTAACGACCTCGACTTTCATGACCGGCTCAAGCAGCGCCGGCTTGGCCTTGCGGGCCCCTTCTTTGAAGCCCATGGAGCCGGCGATCTTGAAGGCCATCTCGCTGGAGTCGACCTCATGGTAGGAGCCGTCATAGAGGGTTACTTTCACATCCACCACGGGGTAGCCGGCGATAACCCCGTTCTCCATCTGCTCCTGAACGCCTTTGCCGACTGCGGGAATGTATTCCCGGGGCACTACGCCGCCCACGATCTTGTTGACGAACTCGAAGCCGGCACCGGCTTCCTGAGGCTCGAGGCGAAGCCACACATGCCCGTACTGGCCCCGGCCCCCGGACTGGCGGACGAATTTGCCTTCCTGCTCGACCGGCTGACGGATGGTTTCCCGATAAGCCACCTGGGGCGCGCCCACGTTGGCCTCCACCTTGAACTCCCGCTTAAGACGGTCGACGATGATTTCCAGGTGCAGCTCACCCATGCCGGCAATGATGGTCTGACCGGACTCTTCGTCGGTGCGGACGCGGAAGGATGGATCTTCCTGGGCTAGCTTTGAAAGAGCGATTCCCATCTTCTCCTGGTCGCTCTTGGTCCTGGGCTCCACGGCAACCGCAATCACGGGCTCGGGAAACTCCATGCGCTCGAGGGTGATCACGTTATTCTGGTCGCACAGGGTGTCGCCCGTCGTGACGTCCTTGAGGCCAACGGCCGCGGCTATGTCTCCCGCGCGGACTTCCTTGATTTCCTCCCGGCTGTTGGCGTGCATCTGCAGGATGCGGCCGATGCGCTCCTTTTTGCTCCTGCCGGGGTTGTAAACCGTGTCCCCCGACTTGAGAACCCCGGAGTAGGCCCGGAAGAAAGTCAGTGTGCCCACGAAGGGATCCGTGGCGATCTTGAAGGCGAGTGCGGCAAACGGCTCCTCGTCGGTGGAATTGCGCTTCGCCTCGGTTTCTCCGTCATCCAGCACGCCGGTGATGGCAGGCACCTCTGGTGGAGACGGCATGTAGTCAACGATGGCGTCCAGCATCGCTTGCACGCCCTTGTTCTTGAACGCCGAGCCGCATAATGCCGGCACGATTTCGTTGCTCAAGGTACGCGCCCGCAGCCCCTGACGAACCTCTGACTCGGAGAGCTCCCCTTCCTCCAGATATTTCTCCATCAACTCTTCGTTGGCCTCGGCCGCCGCCTCGACCATATGCTCGCGCCACTCGTCGCAGGCAGCCTGCATGTCAGCCGGTATGTCCCGCTCCTCGTACCGCATGCCCTGAGTCTCGTCGTCCCAGTAGATAGCTTTCATCTTGACGAGATCGACAACTCCCTCGAACTTGTCTTCCGCGCCGATGGGCAGTTGTACGGGCACGGGGTTGGCGGCCAGACGTTCTTTCATCTGCTCCACGACGCGCAGGAAATCGGCGCCCGCCCTGTCCATTTTGTTCACGAAGGCGAGGCGCGGCACACCGTATTTGTTGGCCTGCCGCCATACGGTCTCGGACTGGGGCTCGACCCCGCCTACAGCACAGAATACGGCGCACGCGCCATCCAGCACGCGCAGAGAGCGTTCCACCTCGATGGTGAAATCCACGTGGCCCGGCGTGTCGATGATGTTGATGCGGTGCTCCACGTGCTGCTGGTCCATGCCCTTCCAGAAGCAGGTGGTGGCCGCCGACGTGATGGTGATGCCGCGCTCCTGCTCCTGCTCCATCCAGTCCATGGTGGCGGCACCATCGTGCACCTCCCCAATCTTGTGAGAGATGCCCGTATAAAAAAGCACGCGCTCAGTCGTAGTCGTCTTGCCGGCATCGATGTGCGCCATGATGCCAATGTTCCGATACCGGTCGATGGGGGTCGTACGTGCCACGGCTGAAGCTTCCTACCACCTGTAATGGGAGAACGCCTTGTTGGCCTCTGCCATGCGATGCGTGTCCTCGCGCTTCTTTACGGCGGAACCACGATTCTCCGACGCATCCATGAGCTCGCCGGCAAGACGCAGGTGCATGCTCTTTTCCCCCCGTTTCCTTGCCGCATCGGTAAGCCAGCGCATGGCCAGGGTTTGCTGACGGGTCGCCCGGACTTCCACTGGAACCTGATAGGTGGCGCCGCCCACACGTCGCGACTTGACCTCCACCACGGGCCGCACGTTGTCCAGGGCCCTCTGGAAGGTCTCCAGGGGGTCCCCGCCCTTGCGCCGCTCTGCGACGGTGTCCAGCGCGCCGTAGACCACCCGCTCGGCAAGCGATTTCTTGCCGCTGCGCATGACCATGTTTATGAACTTCGCGAGGGTCCGGTCCCCGTACTTGGGATCGGGCAGAACCTGGCGCTTCGCAACTTCTCTTCGTCTAGGCATCGGTGTTCCGAGCGATTGCTTCGATCCAGTTAACCCTTAGGCCGCTTGGCCCCATACTTCGAGCGACCCTGACGGCGGTCACCTACGCCAGACGCGTCCAGGCTGCCGCGGATGGTGTGATAGCGCACACCGGGCAGGTCTTTCACACG
>JASJBY010000284.1 GCA_030066245.1 Gammaproteobacteria bacterium | reverse complement strand
AAGCGGTCTGCGAGGCGATGATCGCGGATTAGCACGCTGTGGCGGGGACTCTCGTTGTCGAAGGCGAAACCCTCACCGCCGCAGCCGATCTCACGGATTCCACCGGGGCGTTCCACCCAGCCTACGGGTCGAGCCTCACCCTCGGGAAAAGGCAGATCATCCCGGTAGGCTGGATTGAGTGGGTTCACCGAGAGGTTGTGCTTGATGTCCATAAACAGCAGCTCCTGATGCTGCTGCTCATGGTTGAGCCCGAGGTTCAGTCGAAAAGCAAGTTCATCCCAGCTTTCGTCACTGACCTCTTCGGTCACGGTGAGCACCTGCTCGTCTACGGCGGCCCGGTAGGCGTATACCTCGTCTATCGTGGGCCGTGACAGCAGCCCGCGCTTGGACCGCGGATGCATGCTACCCACGGTCTCATAGTAGCTGTTGAACAAGTAGGCGAAGTCCTCTCGGTACGGACGGTAACCGGGTTGGAACTCGGGTAGGACAAAGGTCTCGAAAAACCAAGTGGTATGAGCAAGATGCCACTTCGGCGGGCTGGTCTCGACAATGGACTGAATCTGGAAGTCGTCTACGGCAAGGGGAGCACAGATGCTCTCGCTGTACTCGCGGATTTCTTTGAAGGACTTGACAAGCGCCTCACGCCCCGGATCAAACGTCGGGTGGCAATTCACGGAAAATCCCAAGTGTCATCAAAGGCTGGCAACCGCACACTCTCTGCCCATGGTCTGCAACCCCGTCCCGAAAAGCAACTGAATCAGGCGCTACATAGCTGCTCGGTAAAACGCTACACCCGAGCGCGAGAGGGGCGTTAGCTCCGCTAGATCTCGCCAGGCCTTGCGTCGCGGTGCATTCCTGCACCGCTGGCAGGTCCGAGGCACGCCATCCGTGGCGTGCCCGCTCGGCGGAACGGCCATTCGCCGGATGGCCGTTCGGACTCGCCTCTCCCCTGACCTGGCGAGAAGCGGAAATGACGGACTTCCGCTTTCCATGCGCCGCCCGCCATATACGCCGCTGCGCCAACGCCCCGCCCGGGCTCCTACTTAGGGGCTGACCTGCCCGTGCTCGAATTTGTGCCCAGTCATCTAGCCGTTAGCCGCCGTCAGTCCCAGACTCGCGGAATTATAACTCCGCACGAATGACGGCGAAACGCACGGGAGCGGCCGTTCGGATCATAAAGACGCTGTCGGAAATAAACTTTCCAAATAGCCGTCGGGCGGCAAGCCGTTGCCGCCCTCATGCTGCTGCCGAAACCCAGAAATGTCGGCAACGGGTAGCCGACCTACGCACTCTTGAAAGTTGGCAACGCAATATCGATCAAGCTCCTAAGGGCTGCGGAAAAGATGAATTATCCCAATTGAGCCTGTGGGACGTTCTTGAAAAACCAGAACTCCAGACCGGGCTTACGCTGCGACCGTTTCTCGATTTCCCGCATCGCCAGTTTCGCCACCGATACGCCTGACCGATAGACCTTAACGACTTTGCAGAGAGTGGGTTTGATGCCTCTGTAGGCCATGCTCCGCGCCAGGCCAAGGGCCTTATGCGTGCTGTCGATAATCTCGCTACGCAGTGGTTCTCCAACACTCCCCAAAGCCGCTCCACCGGGTTGAATTTGCTGTGGTAGGGCGGGTAATAGGCCAGCTGGATGGTTAGCTGATGGGTATCTGTGAGCTCGACCAGGCGCTTCAGCCACTGCGTGCGATGCCCGTCGCTCTCCGTCCCGTTGTCGGCGTTAATCACCAAAATACGCAGACGAAAACGCTGCTTCCAACGCGGCACCATCCCCTCGATGCGGTCGACCATGAAGTCCGCCGTCACTTTCCCTTCCGTGAACCATAGATGGCTCTCCCCAATTTGAGGGAGCAGGACGCCGAACGGGGTGATCGAGGTCTCTGGCTGGAAATCATGATCGCTGGCCTTCTCCCCTTGCGGGCTGTAGCCCCCGCGCGAGAACGGTCCGACCTTCACCGTAGCCTTTGTATCGAGTGATATCTGCATGACTCCGTCCTCCTGAGCGGCCGCCTCATTGACGCCGTGAACCTCCTCAAAGATCGCATCGGTATCCGGGATCTTCTTCTGCGGTCTACACTTCCTGACCTTGCCAAGCCGATAGCCTAACTCGTTGAGCGTGCTCCGTAGCGTGCGAACACAGGGCAGGTGCGCTTCGGCCTTCTTGCGCCCCCGCTCGTGGAAGCGGTCGTCGATGGGTTGCCCGCTCTCGCGCTCCTCGATACCTTTGCGAATGGTCTTGCGATTCCATCCGAGGTGCTTCTCCGCGAACCGCTGGCCACCTCGCCCCAGCGCACGGACCACATCAGCCATGAATCTCCGCCGCTGACTCCCCTTGAGGAGCCGGGCAGTATTTTCCATGTCGACTGAACCTCTACATCGCATTCTTCCGTGACTCAACCACAGCAGAATTTTAACCAAAACAGGCGCGACACACCTTGATTCACGTCTTAGCAATGGCGAAGAAAATAGACGTTGATGTTCATAACCGGGAACCGGCATTGGGAGAAATAGCAACCGCTCTGGCCGAAGCGGGGAACGTGCCGAAAGCCTTGGCAACGGCAAAGGAGATTGAAGATGCTGTTTCCCGCCATTGTGCATTAATGCGCATAGCGGTCGCGCAAGCTGGAGCGGGCAACGGAAAAGGGGCAGTGACAACGTCAAATTACATTCACCTTCCATCCCGCCGTGCTTTGGCATGGGTAGAGATCGCGGTGGTTCTTCCAAAATAAACCTGTCGCGCAGTCATCGCTATTACCGCTCGGTGACCAAGTAGCGGACGTACAGGTGCCGAAGCTCGAATGGCGGCTGAGGGTACTAGCGCTGCCCGGTTCCTCTCCAACCCTGACGGGCCGCTTTCATTTCGCCGGGTGTTCTGCCGGTATTGAAGACTGGCTCTTCTTGGTGGTCTGCTGCCTTGCACAATCGCCGTAGAGCAACCACGGTGACAAGTGTCTCAAAGGCGGCGCACCCGATCATGCAGCCCCGCGACCGCTACGGTCGGAGTCGGCGAATTCCTGCCCGTCGTGCGGGCCAACTAACTGAGCGTTCTACTCTAGGAAGCCGACCCGCGAACTCTGGATAGCCCCTGTAGGTTAGGAACTGGGGATTGCCATTAGCAGCGGATTGAAGAAGAACACCGCCCCGTCGCCGTCCCTGAATGGGTCGGTTGCAGTGGAGCGATAGGTGAGGACGAAGAGGCGAGCAGCCCGATCACAATCAGAAGCTCAGCCACTCAATACGTCGGGGGGTCGCGCCGCCTGCTGGGTGGCGAACTCCAGCACTGCGAAATGAGGACTGCGCGGAATAGCCAGACGGCGAAGCCGGGCGAGGGCCCCGTTTCGCCGTGCCGCACATAGTACTCGCGACTGCTGTGTTCAATAACTCTATGACGTGTGGTAGAAGCTTCGGACGGATTCCGGGATACTCACAACTTTAATGCCGTTCGGTGAGCCCAAAGAACAAGAGGTTTGGTCAGTTGCTTCAGTTGCCGTCTTGCAATTCCCTTGCCAGCCTTGCTGGAGGCCTCTTGTTCGCGCGTTGCGCCCACGCCCTTCGAAAGCACTCCGCGGCTGAACCATTTCAACGCGCAGTGTGCGGCCTCGCTGAGGCTGGACCCGGAGATCGCCAAGCACCCGCCGTTTGCCGAACTGTTGTCCGGGCGACAGACGCTGGCCAGCGCCGAACCGCTGGCGATGCTGTATCCGGTGCATCAATTCGGCCACTACGTGCCTCAACTTGGGGACGGCCGCGCCATGCTGATTGGAGAGGCGAACCATCCGGAGCACGGCCGCTTGGAGATTCAGCTCAAGGGGAGCGGCCTCACCCCTGCTCCCGCGACGGCGTGGGCTGCTCGGTGCTGCGCTCCACCCTGACCGAGCACCTGTGCAGCCAGGCCAGGCACGCCCGCGGCATCCCCACCACCCGCACCCTGTGTATGGTAGGCAGCGACGACCTGTCGGTGCTGGGGCCAACCCTGGACGACGGCCAGTTCGGCTTCATGAAGGGTTTCCACCCCGGCCACCTCTGCAACCATTCCGATCATCGTTGTCACTACGCCAACGACAACCAGCCGCAAATCGGCCGGTTCAACCTGAGCTGTTTCGCCCAGGCCATCCTGCCACTGCTACAGACCCCGTTCGACGAACACCCGCCCGCTTGGGCCGGCCAGGTTGCGGTGAGTTATTCGTCATGAGGAGGAACAGCGGCTCCAGTAAAAGGCCCCGCCGGTCGTGACATTCCAATGGCCCTTCTTCGAACGGCACCGTGCGTTGGGCGCACGCCTACAGGCCATCTACATCGCCACCGCCGCCGGCCAGCCGATGGTCGCCGTTGATGCCATTGAGGCGATGGCAGGCGCTGGTCTGAAGGGCGATCGTTATTGTGAGAACACCGGTTTCTGGAAGGCGGTTGAGGCCTGCCAGGTGACCCTGATCAGTCGCCACGACCTTGAACTTGCCAGCCGCCGCGGCGGACCGGACCTGATCCATGGCAGCCACCGGCGCAACCTCGTCATCGACGGCATCCGAACCAAGGCGCTGGAAGGAAGGACATTTCGCATCGGCGGCGCGGTATTTCGTTACCACAAACCCCGTCCGTCCTGCGGCTACCTCGACAAGATTCAAGGCAAAGGTGTCGCTCACGCGCTGGGCAAACACAGCGGCGTTTGCCTGCAGATCCTTGGCAGCGGGCTGTTGCAGACAGGAGAGCCTTTGCAGATCATCGACGGTGACGGCGCTTGACACTGAGCGGCCCAGCCTACTACGCGGACTTTTGGGCAGGCCAGACAGGCGGTAGATGCGCTGCGCGCGGTTCATGCTGCGACCTAAATGATGAATGCCTTCATTGGCGCTGGCAACGGATCGACCCCTTCCCGGTCTTGATTCCGAAGGCTTGCTGTGTCCCCGATTGTCAGTTTCAAGACCGCAGCAGTAGGCTAGCTGTAGCGGCTCGCGAATATCGAGCGCCCGGCCTGCAAGCATCGGGGTCGGCCCCGATTATCTGCAAACGACGGGAGTCATGGGCTGACGCGTTACCGTTCGCTGAAACAGGCTGCCTGGTATGTTCGCACTAGGGACGTAGAGGCGGATGGTCCCTCAACATCCCCGACCGGCGGGAGCCGCACCCGAGTACCTGCAAGGGTCGGTGGAGCGCGTGACCTTCCACAGCCCCGAGAGCGGCTTCTGCGTGCTGCGGGTCAAGGTGCGGGGCCAGCGCGAGTTGGTGACTGTCATCGGCTCAGCAGCCACCATCAGGCCCGGCGAATACGTCGAGTGCGCCGGCGCATGGACCAACGACCGCCAGCACGGGCTTCAATTCAAGACCCAGCGCCTGCGAGTCGTCCCACCCACAACGCTCGAAGGCATTGAGAAGTACCTTGGCTCAGGCATGGTCAAGGGCATCGGCCCGCATTTCGCCCGCAAGCTGGTAAGGGCCTTCGGGGAGCAGGTCTTCGACGTCATCGAGAAGGAGCCGGAGCGACTGCTGGCGTTGGAAGGCATCGGACCGAAGCGCAAGGAGCGGGTGACCAACGCCTGGGCAGAGCAGAAGGTCGTAAGAGAGATCATGGTGTTTCTGCAGTCCCATGGTGTCGGTACCGCGCGGGCAGTGCGCATCTACAAGACCTATGGCGACCAGGCGGTCGCGCGGGTGCAGGAGAACCCGTACCGACTGGCCCTCGATATCCACGGCATCGGGTTCAAGACCGCGGACGCCATCGCCCAGCGGCTGAGCATACCCCGTGATGCACTCATCCGTGCCCAGGCGGGCGTGCGGCATGTGCTGCAGGAGATTGCCGGGGACGGTCACTGTGCCGCCTACCGGGACAATCTCCTCGAATCGGCCGCAAAGCTGTTGGAGATCCCCGGCTCGGTCATCGAGAAGGCCGTAGAGGCCGAGCTTGCCCTGGAGAACCTGGTGGCCGAGCCCATCGAGGACAAGCCAGCCCTGTTCCTCGCCCCGCTGTACCGCGCGGAGCGAGGAATCGCCGAGCACATCGCCCGGCTGGCCGGCGAACCCTGCTGGGGACCCATCGATACCGACCGCGCCGTACCTTGGGTCGAAG
>JASJBY010000283.1 GCA_030066245.1 Gammaproteobacteria bacterium | reverse complement strand
GCGCCCTGTTACGAAGACCTGAGCAGCCAGGGAGCGGAGATGACTCCGGAGCAAAGGCTGAACGGCTTCAACGCCGTGCTCGATCGGATCACAGTTTGACCGTCGGCGGCAAGAAAGCGGCGAGACGCCGTGCTGGCAGCCCTCGGCGGCAATCCGGAGCTTGATTCGCGATGACGACCCCACAGGCAACAACGGAAAAACGCAGCACGCAGATCCCGGGCGCCGGGCCGGAGCGCATACCCAGGGTGCCGACGGCGGTGAAGGACGCCGCGGAGACCCGCAAGCTGATGTACACCCTGCGCCATTTCCATCTGGGTGATCCCGCGGCGAAAGCGGAGCTGGAAACCCTCGACGACGATATTCTGCCTGCCCTGCTCGACCCGTTCCGCGATACCAGTCGGCTGCGTTACGACTATCCCCTGTTTCTGTTCCCCCCGGATTCGGAGAAGGACGCTCAGTCTACGCAGGAACTCGCCTGCCCGGTTGTTCAATGCCTGCAAAAGGCCGTCACGTCCTTTGCCGCGGACGACCATGCGGCCCGGATCCTGAAAGACCATTTGTCCTGGCTGGAGCACCACCTGCGCCAGCTGCTGGCGTCCACCGAAGGACCGACGCCGGCGGCTCCGCTGCTGAAACGAGCCGGCGAGGCCCTGCTCCAGCACCTCGGACTCGACGCACCGAGCGCGAAACAGCTGCAACAGGATCTGGCCGAGCTGCAGGCTGCGGTACCTGCCGACGGCATGGTCCTGGGATATGGCCGATATGCGGCACTGCATCTCCTGGTGCACGCGGTTCGCAGCCGGGAAGTCCCCCGTCGCGTGCGCTTCCTCGCGGAGATTGACCGGTGCATACGCGGCCTCAAGGAGCTGTTCGAGGTGGAGTGGGGAAAATCCGATGAGTCCATAGAGCCGCGCATGGCGCGCGACAGCGTCGGCCCCGAAGGCGAGCGCTTTGACCCATTGGCCCTGTCTACAGTCATAGACCACTCTCGGGGCACCCGGCGGATGTCCTCTGAGCGTCACCAGCGCATCGAGATGGCGCTCGAAGTCCTGGAGCAGTGGCGGATTGACCCGGTGCTCGTTCAATTCGTCCACGACTCCAGCCTCAGCGGGGAATGGATGCAGAATGATCCCACCCTGGCTGACATCAAGAACACGCGCCCCTGCGCCTGCGCTACCGAGCTGTTCGACAAGCAGGCCGCTGAGCTGGCGAAGACCTTCGCTGCCGTACGCATTGCGCGTCTGGAGATCGACAACAGGTACGATCCGGTCATCCACGATCCCTGGTTCGCCAACTTCGACTGGGAGGGATTCTCCCACGACGAGCTGTTGCTGGTGCCCACGGTCATCGCTGTGGAGAGTGCCGATCGGGTGGCCGGCGACGGCCTGCGCAGCTTTTCTCGCCTTCTGAACTCGGGTCGACCGGTGCAGATCCTGATTCGCGTTCGCCCGGGCTACAACCCCGGTGCACGGGCGGACGAGGACCCGTTCCAGAGCTACCGCACCGAGCTCGGTTATCTGGGCATCAGCCATCGTCAGGCTGCCGTGACCCAGTCTTCGGCTGCTCGCCACGAGCACCTGCTGCAATGCTACCTGTCAGCGCTGGACGCCACCCGCACCAGCCTGCACCTGATCAATACCGGCCTGCGTGACGATCACAAGCTGGTTCCCCTCAATGCCTGGCTGGTTGCCGGTGCAGCCATCGAAGGACGCGCCCACCCCTTTTTTCGTATCAACCCACAGGCGGGTGATTCCGCCGAGGCCCGCATGGATTTCGAGGACAATCCACAGCTGGGTCTGGACTGGCCGCTGCATCCCTTCCAGTACCTGGACGAGAACGGCAACAGCGTGACAGAGGAGCTGGCGTTCACCTTCGCCGACTACACCCTGCTGGTCGAGGCCATGCGCGACCATTTCCGGCTGATACCGCCCGGCTGCGACTCCGATTCGCTAGTGTCCATGCAGGATTACCTGGCCATGCCCGCCGAGTGGGCCTACCAGCGGGTGCCCTTCGTCTGGGTGGTGGACAACGGCGCCGTGCTGCATCGGGCCGTGGTCTCTCGCGAGCTGGCGCTGGCCTGCCTGGACCGCCTGAATTTCTGGCACACACTGCAGGAGATGGCCGGCGTGCGTAATCGGCACGTGGACCTTGCAGTGGCAGAAACCCGTAGCCTTGAGCGGAGGATTGCCGCGGACGAGCGCGAACGGCTGACCGCGGAGCATGCCGCGGAGCTGGATCGGGTGCGTGACCAAGCCGCTGGTGAAGCCATGCAACGTCTTGCCGACGTACTGCTCGGCATGGACCTGACCATGGCCATGCCCACTGGCGTGCCGAAAACCGGACCGGCAGCGGACAGCTCCGAGGCGAAGCCGACTGCGCATGTAGACCCGGAGGAACGACAGGAACCGGAGCCTGACGACGAGGAACAGCTTGCCTTCGACGAGCCCTGGATTGACACGCACCTCTGCACCAGCTGCAACGATTGCCTCGAGATCAATCCGCTGCTTTTCCTCTACAACGAGGAGAAACAGGCTTATCTCGGGGATCTGAGCACCGCCACCTATGCGCAGCTGGTGGAAGCCGCAGAGTTGTGTCCCGCCAAGTGCATCTTTCCGGGCAAGCCCTGGAACCCTCAGGAAGCAAATCTGGAGGAGCTCATGGAGCGGGCAGCACCGTTCAACCATCCATGAGCAACTTTTTCATCGCGCCGGCCATCATGACCGGAATCGGCCTGGTTTTCGCGGTCATCCTCACCGTAGCCTACCGGTTCTTGCGGGTGCAGGAAGATCCGCGCATCGAGGAGACCGAAGATTTGTTGCCCGGGTCCAACTGCGGTGCCTGCGGCGAGCCCGGATGTCATGCCTTCGCCGAGAAGCTAGTGGCGCACGCCGTCAAGCCGAGCCTGTGCAGCGTCGCCAGCGCCGACGCCATTGAATCGGTGGCTGAGCTGTTGGACGTGGATCCCGGGCAACAGGAAAAGCGCGTTGCCCGGCTGCATTGCGCCGGCGGCCGTGCCCAGGCCTACCAGATCGCCGAGTACCGAGGATTCGAAAGCTGTGTCGCCGCATCCGTCGTGTCCGGCGGCGGCAAGGGGTGCTCCTGGGGCTGCCTGGGCCTGGCTGACTGCCAGGATGCGTGCGGCTTTGATGCCATTACCATGAACGACAACGGCCTGCCGAGCGTGGATATCGTCAAGTGCACGTCCTGTGGCGACTGCGTTGATGCGTGTCCGCGGGATCTATTCGAGCTGGTGCCCCTCAACCAGCACCTGTTCGTGCAGTGCAAGGCGCCTCTGGCAGGCGAGATGGCTGTTTCCCTGTGCATGGCGGCCTGTGACGGCTGCGAACGCTGCGTGGCCGATGCGGCGCCGGGCCTGATCAGGATGCAGGACAATCTGCCTGTGGTGGATTACAGCGCCGGGGGGCCGGCGCGGCCAGACGCGACCTTCCGCTGTCCCACGGGTGCCATCCAGTGGCTGGAGGGCCCCCAATTCGTGGAAGACCGGGCTGTGGGGTCGTAGCATGTTATCTAGAACAGCACTGCGCATGCTGCGCCGGGTACTGGGGGCACCGCACCAGCAGTCGGGGCCCTATGCGGGCGATGCCACGGTGCTCGACGGCAATACGGCTGTTGCCGTCACCGAGGCCGCTTTCAGCGAGGCGGCGGCGCTGGGGGCGTCTTTCCCCGGCGACCTGGCTGACCTGGCCTGGCGCATCGAGCAGCAACGGCGGCGTGTCAACCTGGCGGGCCATCCATTGGCCGGCGTTGCCGCGGAAGGACCGCGGGGCGTCCTTGCCGGAGCCATGGGGTTAGCCCTGTCGGGAACCCGCGCCACGGTGTTCCTTGCCGGTACCGACCTCGCCGCGTGCCGGGACCTGCTGTCGGCCGCCGCCGGTCGCCGGCTACCGTTGGTGCTCCATCTGAGCAACCGCGCCATCGGCGCCCAGGCGTCGGCCCTGGGCACTGGCCATGAAGCGGTTCACCTGGCCGCTGACAGCGGCTGTTTCATGCTCTTCGCCGCGAACGTCCAGGAAGCCGTCGACTTCTCTCTGATAGCCCGACAGGCAGCCGAACAGGCGCTGACCACGGGTATCGTGGTCATGGACGGGGAGCAGACCGCCTTAGCCCTGCAGGACGTGCGCCTGCCGCCACCCGCGCTGCTGGAAAAGTTTCTCGGCAGCCCCGGCGAAAAGATACCTGCGCCGGAGCCTGCTCAGCAGCTGCTGTTCGGCGAGACTCGCCGGCGTGTGCCTCGCTGGCACAATCCGGACCGCCCGGTTCTACTTGGCGGCGTGCAGCCGCCGCAGGTCTGGGCCGCAGGTCGCGCCGCCGAGCGGGCCTTCTTCGGCAACCAGTTGTCCCCGGCCCTCGACCGGGCCTTCGAGCAGTTCGCCGAGCTCACGGGCCGCCGCCACCAGCGGGTATCGGCCTATCGTGCCGAGGACGCTCGACTCATCCTGGTAACTCAGGGTGCCAGCATCGAGACCGCCGAGGCGGCTGTTGATTTTCTGCGTGCCCGGCACCGCATCAAGGCCGGTGTGTTGGGGCTCAGATGCCTCAGTCCGTTTCCCGGGGCAGAGCTCTGCCGCCTGCTGGACAGGGCAACGACGGTCTGTGTTCTGGAACGCACCGACACACCGCTGGCCCAGGATCCACCCCTGCTTCGTGAGCTGCGCGTGGCTCTCGAGCGGGCCGCGGAGAACGCTCGCTCCGGCGGGCGACTTCACCCCGATTACAAGCTGAGCACCAGCCATGCCAGGCGATTCCTGTCCGTCCTCTATGGCCTGGGCGGTCTGCCCCTGAGCGGTGCGGACCTGGTCGCCCTGTGCCGGCGCCTCGAGACGCTCCAGCGGTCGCAGGTTTATCTGGGCCTGAGCTTCTCCCCGACAACCAGCCTTTATCCCAAACGCCAGGTATTGCTCGACCGGCTGCGCCGCAGCTACCCGGATATCGCCGACCTCGGAATCAGGGAGCCCGAGCCCAGCGCCGAGCTGAGGCCAGACGGTGCCCTCTGCGTGGCGATTCACCACCTGGCGGGGGAACGAGAGAGCGATGCCCTCAGCGCGGAGCTTGCTGCGTTCCTGCATCGCATCCTGGGTGGCGGCACGCGCTGCCGCCCGGCCCTGCCCAGCGATGCCTGGGGCGAGCACTGCGTGGACCGGGTCAGCGCAGCCGGTGGTGCGCTGCGCGATTACGGCGACAGCGGACCGGCGAATCTGCTCCTGGTGATCGACGACGCACTCCTGCCCCGCCTGGAACGCGGTCCGGACCTCGGCGCCGGGAGTCGATTACTGGTAGTCAGCCCGCTTCCCGAGGAAACCCTATGGCGGCAGCTCTCGTCCTCGGCCCGAGCTGCCCTCAAGGACGAGGACGCTGAACTGCATCGAATGGCGCTCCCGGAAGGCGGCCGTGCTTCGCAGCGGGAGTTCGTGCTCGGGGCGGCCTGCGGTCTGCTCGCCCGAAGCGCGCTCCTGGACATCTCGCCGCGCCGCCTGCTCGCCAATCGCGCGCAAGCGTTGCAGCAGAGCGTGGCCGACGTGCAGCCGCTGCTGGATGCCTTCGAAAGCGGCCTCGGCGCCCCTCAAGCCATCGATACCACGACCCTCGCCCGCCAGCCGGCTACGGATCGGGCGTCGGGTGATGACGAAGCGCCGGGGCTGGTGCGTAAGCTCGGCAGCATCGACGATGGCTATGACAGCCTGCCGCGCTTCTGGGACCAGGTGGGGGTCTTGTACCAGGACGGCGTCAGCGACGAGCTGGCGCCGGATCCCTATTTGGCCGTGGGCGCGGTGCCGCCCCTGTCGGCTGGATTCCGGGATCTCAGTATGTTGCGGCAGCGCCTGCCCGCCCTGGACCCGGAGCTGTGCACCGGCTGCGGCGACTGCTGGGCCGGTTGCCCGGATTCGGCCATCAATGCCTTGGCCCTGTCACCCGCCCGGCTCATCGACGCGGGCATCCGGCGCAGTGGACGGGACGAGCTGCGGCCGGTGGCATCCAAGCTCGCCAAGCGCGTCGCCGATCTCTGTCGAAACCCAGCGACCCGCATGCCCACCGCCGGTGAGCTGCTGGCCCAGGCCTACGACACGTTGGAGGA
>JASJBY010000282.1 GCA_030066245.1 Gammaproteobacteria bacterium | reverse complement strand
GACCACGTGGAGTATCTGGCGACCAGCACCGGGCTGCGGTACGTGGTGCATGCCGAACACGTGAAAGGACCCGGTCTTTCCTACGGCACGGCCCTGGCCACCCGGATACGGCCAAGCAACCCGGCCTCGGTCACGTTCGACCCGGATCTGTCTCCCTTTCCCAAAGGTTTTGTGGTGGCAACGCTGCCGTGGCCGGACGCACCGTCGATTGCCGTCGACGTGGTGTCCCTGCACCTGGATTTCCTGAGCGAGGCGGCGCGGCGCGCTCAGGCAGCTGAGCTGATCGCCACCCTCAAGCAGCGCGGCAACGCGGTGGTGGTGATGGGCGACTTCAACAGCCAGTGGAGCCGTGAGGATTCCGCCGTGCGATTGATTGCGACGGAGCTCTGCCTGTCGACGCTGGGCGGTACCGGTAGTGAGCTGGCGACTTTCCCCCGCCACGACAGCAGACTGGATTGGATCCTGATCTCGCGCGAGCTGAAGTTCGTCGCCTACGAAACCCTGCCGGAGAGCGTCTCGGACCATCGCGGCGTGCTGGCGGAGATCACCCCTTCACAGGCCGCCCTGGCCGTGTATTCGCGTGCCTCCCCGTGAGCGCCGGCGGCCAATCGACCGCACCGGATGTGCTGCTGCTCATTGCGCCCGGCTGTCCCCATTGCGCGGCGGTACTGGAAGCCCTGTCGGGGCTGGTGAAAGAGGCGGTGGTCGCTCGCCTGGAGATCGTCAACATCGCCGCGCGGCCCGAACAAGCGCAGGGTCTCGGCATACGCTCCGTGCCCTGGACGCGAATGGGCCCGTTTGAGCTGGATGGGCTGCGCGGTCCCGAGGAGCTTCGACGCTGGGCTGAGCAGTTCAACAGCCCGGCCGGCATGGCCGCCTATCTGGACGAGCTGCTAAAGACGGGCCAACTGCGCAGGGTCGAGGACATGGTGCGTGCGCAGCCGGCCTACCTGGACGCCCTTGTGGGCTTGCTCGGCGGGCCTGAAACGGGCATCAACACCCGCATCGGTGTCATGGCTGTCCTGGAAGAGCTGGAGGGCAGCGGACTGACCGCGTCGGTCGTGACCCAGCTGGGGCTACTCACCGAACACAAGGATGCCCGGATCCGTACCGATGCCTGCCACGCCCTGTCTCTGACGGGAAGCGCCGAGGCACTGCCCTACCTGTACGCGCGCCGCGAGGATCCCGAGCCGGAGGTGCGGGAGGCGGTGCAGGAGGCCATTGACAGCCTGCCCGGGGACTAAACAGCTGCTCGGAAGTATCGATCACAAACGGCGATACAGCGAGAGTTTGCACTTAACCAACCGGTCAACTATCATTCCGGACCATGACGGCTGCAGGTGACACCCGACAACGGATTCTGGAAAGCGCGCGCGACCTCATTTACTCGCAAAGCTATGCGGACGCCGGCGTGGCCGCCATCTGCGAGCGAGCCGGGGTGAGAAAGGGCAGCTTCTATCATTTCTTCCCCAGCAAAAGGGAGCTGACCCTGGCGGTGCTGGACGATTTTCGGACGGATCTCGAGACCGAACTGTGGGGACGGGCTTTCGCGCCGGATGCCCCCGTTCTGGAGCGCTTCGAGCGCTTCGTGGAAATCCTGTATCGCCAGCAGAAGGCTGTCGCCGAGGAGGCCGGGCGGCTGCTCGGATGTCCTTTCGGCAATCTGGGCGTGGAACTGGCCACCCGGGATGAGGTGATCCGTCAAAAGGTGGATGGCATATTTCGGGATCTCGAAGCCTATTTCAGGGAGGCGCTGGAGGTGAGCGCAGCGGCTGACGAGCTCAAACAGGTGGATACAGCCGCGACCGCTGAAGCGATGCTCGCCTTTCTGGAGGGTATCCTGCTGATGGCCAAGACGCGCAACGACCCCGAGATCATTCGACGCCTGGGCCCTGCGGTGGGAGACATTCTGATCCTGGCCGAGGACAGCTGATTTTTTTTGGCCTCGCGCGTTAACTGACCGGTCAATTTTTAACTCCCCACTCTGCAACCACAGGAGCAACCTGCATGAATACACCCAACGAGAAACTCGACGCGCGCACGCTCAACTGCCCCCTGCCCATCCTGCGGACACGAAGGGCGCTGAGTGGAATGGCTCCGGGCCAGCTGCTCGAAGTGACGGCCACGGATCCTGGATCCGTAAAAGACATGGACGCTTTCTGCAGGCAAACCGGACACGAGCTGCTGAGCGCCAGTCAGGGCGAGGGCGAGTACGTGTTTCTGATAAAAAAGGCGTGACTCGGCTGGCAGCCGGTCTCGCGTGAGCGGAGCCGGCCGTCGGCCGGCGACAGGGCCTGGACAGGGAAGTCCGGCACAAAGTTATGTAAGGCCGCTTGAGAAGTCGCCCCGACATCAGGCTGCGTGGCTTCTACGCGAAGATTCCGTGCAGAAACCATCCGCTCTTCGCCCGTTGCTCGCGAAAAACCCACAGCCGCTCACCCTGTCGGTTCTCGGCCACGTAATAGTCGCGGACCACGTCGTTGCCGTCCCACCAGCCGCTTTCCACCCGCTCCGGCCCATGCCGAAGCTGCAGCACGCTGCCGAAGCAGGGATGTCCATGATGCATATCCAGCAGACGCGGCTCCGCGAGAAGCCACAGGGGGCGGTTAGCGGTAAACCCGCCTTGACTACGTTCCCCGGGGTTGGCGTACGACCAGGCCCGCTCGGGACGATGGTCCGGCACCAGACGTAGACCCCGCAGGGCGTCCGCACCCAGGCGGGCGCTCAAACGGTCTGCCAGTCTCTGCCAGTCCTCCCCAATTCGCTTCCCGCGCGAGAACAGATCCTGCTCCTGGGGCACCAGCAGCATCACTTGCTCGGCCAGAAGCTCTACCTGCTCCACCGGTGCGGGTAAAACAATGTTCTCCAGGCGCTGCCGAGTCAATTCCAGGAGGTGCGGCAGGTCACGGCTTGGCGCGGACAGCCCCAGCATCACGTGCGTCGGCGCACGGTCTGCGTGAACAAAGCCCAACCGGAGGCGCTGTATGCCGCCGTC
Source organism: Gammaproteobacteria bacterium (assembly GCA_030066245.1). Classification (GTDB taxonomy): domain Bacteria; phylum Pseudomonadota; class Gammaproteobacteria; order JAABTG01; family JAABTG01; genus JASJBY01. The sequence goes on along the minus strand of JASJBY010000282.1, from coordinate 3,020 downwards.
GACGGCGATCAGATAGCCTGCGAGCTCCAACAAGAGGCGATGCAGGGGAAACAACAGCGCCTCCATGTCCAGGACCTCCGCGGGCAGAGCTGCCCGGCCCTCGTAGCGGGGTGGCGGGCGGTAGGGACGTCGCGGATCCGGCAATCTGCCCAGGGCCTTGTCCAGTCGATCCAGGAGTTGTTGGCCGAAACGGCGCGCCAGCGCGTCCCGGGGCTGGCGCACGAGGTCGCCGACACAATGCAGGCCCATGCCCTGCAAGGCTCCCATGTCAGAATCGGGCAGTCCCAGGCAGGCCAGAGGCAATGGTGCAAGCCGGTCACTCAACGTCCGGGCATCGGTCACCTGCTGCTCGGTGCCGCAAACAGCCAGGTACCACGCACCGAGAGGCGTCGGTGCAAGAGCGAGGCAGGCCGAGTAGCCCAGCCGCACGAGTCCCTGCCGGACTTCCCCCCTGAGCTCATCCAGACCACCGAATAGTTCCAGGCTACCGGCCACCTCCATCAGCAGCCCTTTCCCGGGCTCGATACTGACCAGGGAGGTAAACTGACCGGCCCATGCCGCCAGGTTGGCAAGGGCCTTGGCCTCGAGCGACTCGTTTCTGGGCAAAATCTGCAGCTCCGGCACCAGGGCATAGGCAGCCTGCAGTCCCATGCCCGCGCGCAGTCCCAGAGCCGCTGCCTCGTCACTGCAGATCAGCAGTCGTTGTCGAACACCGCGGCCGTCGGTGACCGCCCGGGGTCCGCCGGATACACCACCACGAGAGACCACCTCCAGTGGGAAATCGGGTAGATGGATGGCCAGCCAGAGCATGACGCCACATGCCTCTCCTGCGCGCCCCGTCAGCTGGCCAGCCCTTCCGGAAAAACTCAGGAAGAGGTGGCGGGGCGCTCACATTCATGGGCAGTGAGCGGCAAAGAGGACATTTCCAGGTCTACCGTCAAGGCAGCGGAAGGAGCCCGTCCGCGACACTTGAGGATCTGCACCAGGGCACCCTGGGGCAGAGGCTCCAGCTTCAGCCGCACGGCCGCCGGAGAGCGCTGTGGGACATGTGCCGTGCGAAACAGCAAGCCCCAGCACTCGCCGGATTCCGCTGCCAACTGCAAGCGTCGCAGACTTCGGTCATCCACGCTGGCAGGCCAGATCAGCATGGCGCCACAGCTCCCGGAACGCAGGGCCTGCTCGGCTGCCCACAGGGCGTCATTCTCGGAGCGCGTGCGCACCAGCAGCAGCCGCGAGAGATCCACACCCCACGCCGCCAGCGCAGGAGCGTAGGGAATATGCGGCGGAGCGATCCAGGCTATCCAGCGCCCTTCTCTGCTCAGGCGAGCCAGCGCCGGCATGACCAGCCGCAGCTCACCGGCACCCATGCCCTGGAAGAGGATCTCCGTCAGCGCGCCCAGCGGCCATCCCCCTGCGGGTAGCGCCCGGTCCAACTCGGCAAACCCCGTGGACAGCGTGTTGTGGGGGCTCTCCCCGCCACGCTGTGTTCGCCAGATCCCGGGGTGACGCAATAGGTTTTCCAGGTTTGCAGACATGGGGGGGAGTGGATAGTGAGTGGTGAGTAGTGAATGGTGACTCGGTGACTCGTGAATCGTGAATCGTGAATCGTGAGTAGTAGCTTGGTGACTGGGTGACTTGTGTCTTGTTCCTTGTCCTTTCTTGGTTCACAACACCTTGCCGTGGCGGACGACGCCTACCCCGATGCCCTCGATTGTCAGCTCGTCCTCGCGCAGGTTGACCAGAATAGGTTCAAACTCGGGGTTCTCCGGCAGCAGGCGCACCACCTGCCCCCGACGCCGGAAGCGCTTCACAGTCACTTCATCGCCCAACCGGGCTACCACGATCTGACCGCTGGCGGCCTCGGGGGTACGGTGCACTGCCAGCAGATCACCGCTCAGGATCCCCGCGTCCCGCATGCTCATGCCTTTGACCCGTAACAGGTAGTCCGCCCGGGGGCGGAACAGCCTGGGGTCGATTAGAAAGTAATCCTCGATGTGCTCCTGGGCTAGAAGGGGGCTACCCGCTGCCACTCTGCCAACAACGGGCAGCTCTCCGCCCCCGGGGCGTTTCTTGCCATCCGGCGCTGTCGCGAGCCGAATCCCCCGGGACGCACCGGGAAGCAGCTCGATGACTCCCTTGCGCGCCAGGGCACGCAGATGTTCCTCGGCGGCATTTGGGGAGCGGAAGCCCAAGGCCCTGGCAATCTCCGCCCGGGTCGGAGGCATCCCGTTCTCATCCAGGAACCCCTGAATGAATTCCAATATCTCTCGCTGTCGTGATGTAAGCTCAAGCATGAGGGCACCCTGAATACTGTGAATATATACAGTATCTGGAAGATTGCAACCACTGCTCGGGCACCATCACCTGTGCCCGCTCTTGACCAGCCGCTCCCGGCCGAGAGACATCTCCTAGGCTTGCCAGTGACTCGGCAGCCTGCCCTGGCCCGGCCTTCTCACCCACGTGTCACAATCCCCGCTTACACTCCGCCCCATCAACAATCACAGGAGCAAAATAACAGTGCAGCAAGCCCCTCGCCATCACGCCCTCGGCCCTTTTACCAATAATCTCCAAGAGCTGACGACCGAGCAGCTACAGGAGTTGACCGACTATCTCGAACAGCGCCTAGGCGCCATGGGCGCAGACGGTGCGAGCCATCCTCAGGGGCGCCGCGTGTCACCGGCCACGCAGCCCGACCACATGTCAATTTATTGACCCACTAACACGCCAACCCCCCCGCCCGTTGAAAAGAGCCGCATCAACTCCTACTCCTTTCTTAGTGCCCACCCCCTACCAGAACCATCGACCCGCGTTTTCCCACCGATAAATCGTAGCAAAAACAGCAATATGACGGAAACAAGACCCGCGGACCGAGACATTCCAGCGCGGTCTGCGACAGGGATGTTTTTGAAGAGATCGTAACAACATGTAACGGGAACTTGTCACCTTAACGCCAGTCTATAAGAATATTCTTATGCTCTCACAAAGCATGCGGTCGTCTGGAAGGCGGCGCTGCAACGTGA
>JASJBY010000281.1 GCA_030066245.1 Gammaproteobacteria bacterium | reverse complement strand
AGCAAGGCTCAATACTGGGCTCGTGGCTAGCGATTACCCAGGTGGGCTTCCCACCCACTAAAGTACGCGGCATTTCCAAGCCGCGACTGACCCCTTTTTTCCGCCCGTCATCCAGCCCGGTCGCTCGGGCCGCCCGGTCAGCGGCGGCGGGTCCTGCCGGCCTCACTCGGCCTCGGACGCCAGAGCCTCCTCGACGACCCGGGCGATGCGCTTCGCCACATCCTCGACCTGGGGCCTGTCACGTCCCTCTACCATCACCCGGACCAGCGGCTCCGTGCCCGACGGTCTCAACAGCACGCGCCCGTGTTCCGCCAACTCCTTCTCGGCGTCGCGGACCGCCGCACTCACTGCCGGCAGCGCAGTCACGTCCACCTGCTTGTGGAGGCGTACGTTGACCAACGTCTGGGGATACTTGGCCATGCCTTTCTTGAGCGCATGCAGAGATTGGCCCGACTGCCGCATCGCTGCCAGGACCTGCAGCGCTGATACGATGCCGTCGCCCGTGGTCGTGCGATCGAGGCAGATGATATGGCCCGAGCCTTCGCCACCCAGATTCGAGCCAGTCTCCTCGAGCATCCGCATAATATAACGGTCGCCGACTTTGGCCCGCTGCAGGGGAATATCCCGTTCGGCCAGAGCCAACTCCAGGCCCAGGTTGCTCATCAAGGTTCCGACCACATTTCGCTTCAGCGTGCCGGCCCGATGCTTGGCCTCGGCAATAATGAACAGCAGCTCATCGCCATCGACGATCTCACCTTCCTGGTCCACCATGATGACACGGTCGCCATCTCCGTCGAAGGCAATGCCCAGGTCGGCTCCCTGCCTAACCACCTCCGCACTCATACGCTCCGGGTGTACGGCACCGTGGCTTTCGTTGATGTTGAGACCGTCTGGGGAGACACCGATGGGCACCACATCCGCACCCAGTTCATCGAAGACGCTTGGAGCGACTTGGTAGGTCGCCCCGTGTGCGCAATCCACGACGACCTTGTAACCCCGAAGATCTTCGCCCATGGGGTAGGTGCTCTTGCAGAACTCGATGTAACGCCCTTCGGCATGCAGGCGTTCAACTTTCCCGAGTTCCCTGGAGACGACCGTCTCCATTTCCTTCTCCATCTCCGCTTCGATGGCGACCTCGACCTCGTCGGGCAACTTCTTGCCGGCGTCAGAGAAAAACTTGATGCCGTTGTCGTAAAACGGGTTGTGGGATGCACTGATGACAATGCCGGCCTGAGCGTGGAGCGTGCGCGTGAGGTAGGCTACCGCCGGTGTCGGCATGGGACCAAGCAGAATAATGTCGACGCCTGCCGCAGAGAGTCCGGCCTCCAGAGCAGACTCGAACATGTAGCCGGAAATGCGCGTATCCTTACCAATCACCACCGAGGCGTGCCCCTTCCGGCCCAATACCCTTCCGGCCGCCCAGCCGAGCTTGAGCATGAACTCCGCGGTTATGGGGTAAGTCCCTACAGGGCCCCGAATGCCGTCGGTCCCGAAATACTTGCGCTCAGTTGCCATCCCACGATGCTCCAATTGGATCTTCACTCAGGTTAGCGTCCAGAACGGCCTGGGCCACAGTCAAGGCTTCTGCGGTCGCGCCGACATCATGCGCCCTCACCAGCTTCGCTCCCTTGGCGGCAGCAACTACGGCCAGCGCAAGGCTTCCGTAGAGGCGCCGATCCACTGGCGCATCGTTGAGCAGTCTGCCTATCATTGATTTCCGGGACAGCCCCACCACAACCGGAAGGCCGCTATTAACCAGCCCGTCGAGCCCCGCGAGCAGCGCCAGGTTGTGCTCCGTCGTTTTCCCGAAGCCGAATCCCGGGTCGAGGAGCAGCCGCCCACGGGGAATCCCCGCCTGCTCACAGGCATCCCGCCGCTCGCGCAGAAATGCCCGAACCTCGCCGAGCACATGGGTGTACTCGGGGGCACGCTGCATGCTACGCGGCGAACCGCGCATGTGCATCAGACAGACCGGCACTTTGGAACGGGATGCTTCGGCAAGCGCGCCGGGAGCGCGCAGGGCCCGGACGTCGTTAATCATACCCGCGCCGGCGCCTACGGCTCGCGCCATGACCTCCGGTTTGCTGGTGTCAACGGAAACGGGCACCGGGATCTCCCGCTCCAGTGCCTGGATGACCGGAAGCAGCCGCCGCAGCTCTTCCTCCGGCGGCACGGGGGATGCGCCAGGCCGGGTGGATTCGCCACCCACATCGATGATGGCGGCACCTTCCTCCACCATCTCGGTGGCACGGCGCACCGCCTGTCCGGTAGAAAAAAAATTACCCCCGTCCGAGAAGGAATCGGGGGTAACATTCAGTACACCCATGACGCGGGCGCGGCTAAGGTCTAGGGACTTGCCCGCGCAATCCAGAACGGGCCCGGCAGCGCCCTTCCGGTTGACCACGCGGGCGACCTGCTCTGCGCAAGCCTCAGTGCTGGCTTGCGGGCCCGCCGATGGGACCATCGGGCGAAGACTTTCGTTTGCCCTCGGCAGACTTGTCTTCGCTCGGGCTGCCTGCCGTCGGTCCCTCGTCTGACCAGCCGTCCGGAGGCCGCGGTGTCTTCCCTGCCATGATGTCTCCGATCTGGTCGGTATCAATGGTCTCGTACTTGATCAACGCGTCTGCCATGGTGTGGAGCTTGTCCATTTGCTCCGTCAATATTCTCTCGGCGCGCTTGTAGTTGCGGTCGATGACGTTGCGGATTTCCTCGTCGATAATATGGGCGGTCTCTTCCGAAACCGTCTTGTGCTGAGTGACGCTGTGTCCGAGGAAGACCTCACCCTGCTCCTCGCTGTAGGTCAGTGGTCCGAGCTTCTCGGACAGGCCCCACTTGGTCACCATATTCCGCGCAATCTCGGTTGCCCGTTGAATATCGTTGCTGGCTCCGGTGGTGACGCTGTCCATGCCGAAAATCAACTCCTCGGCCAGACGTCCACCGAAGAGACTTGATATCTGACTCTCCAGACGCTCCTTACTTAAGCTGTAGCGGTCCTCCTCGGGCAGAAACATAGTCACCCCTAAAGCTCGGCCGCGGGGAATGATGGTTACCTTATATACCGGGTCATGAGAGGGAACGAGCAGGCCGACGATGGCGTGACCCGCCTCGTGATATGCCGTGAGCTTCTTCTCATCATCGCTCATGACCATGGTCTTGCGTTCCACGCCCATCATGATCTTGTCCTTGGCCTTTTCCATGTCCTCCATGTCAACCAGGCGCTTGTTGGCGCGGGCGGCAAAAAGAGCCGCCTCGTTGACCAGGTTGGCCAGATCGGCACCCGAGAAGCCGGGTGTGCCGCGAGCGATTACGCTGGGTCTGACATTGTCGGCTATCGGCACTTTTCGCATGTGAACCTTGAGAATTTGCTCCCGGCCGCGGATGTCGGGTAGGGGCACCACCACCTGGCGGTCGAATCGACCGGGCCGTAGCAGAGCGGGGTCAAGCACATCAGGCCGGTTGGTGGCGGCGATAACGATCACGCCTTCGTTACCTTCGAAGCCGTCCATCTCCACCAGCAACTGGTTGAGGGTCTGCTCACGCTCGTCGTGACCGCCTCCCAAACCCGCGCCCCGATGACGGCCCACGGCGTCGATCTCGTCAATGAAAATGATGCAGGGCGCGTGCTTTTTGGCCTGCTCGAACATGTCCCGAACCCGGGAGGCGCCGACGCCGACGAACATCTCTACGAAGTCCGAGCCGGAAATGGTGAAAAAGGGCACCTTAGCCTCACCGGCAATGGCTTTTGCCAGGAGCGTTTTACCGGTTCCGGGTGAACCGACCATGAGCACGCCACGCGGAATCTTCCCGCCGAGCTTCTGAAACTTGCCCGGGTCTTTCAGGAATTCTACGAGCTCGGCCACTTCCTCTTTGGCTTCCTCCACACCCGCGACGTCACTGAAGGTAACTTTGACCTGGTCCTCACCGAGCAGACGCGCGCGACTCTTGCCGAAGGACAGCGCGCCCCGACCACTGCCGCCTCCCTGCATCTGGCGCATAAAGAAGATCCAGACACCGATGAGCAACAGCATCGGAAACCAGGAGATGAAAATCTGCATCAGCAGAGACTGCTGCTCCGGCGGCTTTGCCTCGATGACGACACCGTTCTCGAGCAGATCCCCGACTAAGGCGCGATTGTCGGTCTCTGGACTGTATGTAGTGAAGCGTTCGCCTGTCTGGGTCACGCCATGGATGGTGCGCCCCTCCATGGTGACCTGCTGCACTTTACCCTGCTTGACGTCGGCGATGAACTGTGAGTATTGGACCTGCTGTGCCGTCGTCCGACGTGGTCCGAAATTGTTGAAAACCGACATCAGGACGAGCGCTATGACCACCCACAATATTAAGTTTTTCGCCATATCGTTCAATAGGTTACCCTCAAAAGCCGGGGACGCCACAAGGTTTTGCCCCCGTCCGACCGGTTAACTATACACTATAGTCCTTGCCCAGCACATAAACCTCCCTGGATCGGGGACGTGATGCTCTTGGCTTTCGCACCCGTACTCGGCGGAAGGATGCCCGTGCGTCTGCAACGAACGCGTCAAAACCATCTCCGTGAAACGCTTTAGCCAGAAAGGCCCCGCCCGGCATGAGGCTCCGGCGGGCGAAGTCGAGTGCCATTTCCGCCAGGTATGTCGCCCTTGCCTGGTCGACTGCGTTAACCCCGCTCAAATTCGGCGACATGTCCGACATAACAACTGATATGGGATACGACTCCGCGTATTTGAGCAATTCTGCAAAAACCTGGTTGTCCGCAAAGTCCCCCTGGATGACGGAAACATCGGGGAGGGCCGCCATGGGCAGAATATCGATTGCTACTACCCAACCTTGAGGACCAACCTTTGCCGCCGCGTACTGGGACCAGCTTCCTGGGGCTGCCCCTAAATCCACTACCCCCATGCCGGCGGAGAAAAGCTGGTCGCGCCTATCTATTTCTTCAAGTTTAAAGACTGCACGCGAACGGTAGCCTGAACGAATGGCTTTTTGGACAAAATCATCCTCACGGTGTTCCCGCAACCACCGGCGACTGCTGCCACGCTTAGCCATTTTCCGTAAGACGCTTAGCCGTTGCAGGAGACACCAGGCGCTGCAGGTCAATCAGGCCGTCCGGCGCGAGTCGTCCAACCCCGTGTTCGCCAACCGAATCTCCGGTCACTATTCACTCTATTCACTCTCGCGCCCCCAGGCTTTACCCTGCCCGTTTCATCACCTGAGTTCATGCATTCCCACGCCTGATTCGCATTCCATGCACGCAAAAGAAAAACGCGCCCTCAGGGCACGCGCACATCAGCTGAAAGCCGTCGTCACCATAGGCGCCGGCGGTCTCACCAAGGCCGTCGTCGCGGAAACGAACCTCGCCCTTGACCACCATGAACTCGTCAAGATCAGGCTCGCAGCAGAAGACCGGCAGAGGAAGAACCAGGTGGCAACCGAGTTGTGCAACCAAACCGGCGCCGAGCTGGTGCAGCTCATCGGTCATGTTGCCGTCCTGTACCGCAGGCATGTGGATTGACAGGTCGTCACGGTGTGCCTAGGTGCCAGACAACCGCACGCGGGACGCCGCGCACGGTTATTCGTAGCGTACCGCCAAGAGTTCGTAGAGCTGTCGCCCGGACGGAGTCTGCACCTCCACCTCCTCTCCCTCCAGCTTTCCGATCAAGGCACGCGCGAATGGAGACTGGATAGAGACGAGACCCTGCTTGATATCAGCCTCATCCTCTCCAACAATCTGGTATCGCACCTCCTCGTCCGAATCCAGGTTCAGCAACTCCACGGTCGCTCCGAATACCACTCTGCCACCGGCGTCCACCTGAGTCGCATCGATTATCTGAGCGTGGGACAGCTTGTGCTCGATCTCGGCTATGCGACCCTCGGTGAAGCCCTGTTCTTCCCGCGCAGCGTGATACTCGGCATTCTCGCGCAAATCGCCGTGGGCTCTTGCCTCGGCAATGGCCTTGATAATCCGCGGCCGGGCTGCCGTTTTCAGCTCCTGGAGCTCCTTTCGCAGCTTGTCCGCGCCCCGCTTGGTCAT
>JASJBY010000280.1 GCA_030066245.1 Gammaproteobacteria bacterium | reverse complement strand
ACACCTCGCAGCACCCGATCTCCGGTGGTATGGCCGTGCCTGTCGTTCACCTGCTTGAAATGGTCGATGTCGAGCAGCAGGGCGCCCAGTGGGTGCCGATAGCGTTGAGCCCGGTCCAGCTCTTCGGGCAGACGACACTGGAGATAGCGCCGGTTGTGCCAACCCGTGAGAACATCCGTGTGGCCGCTCAGCACCAGTCGTTCCCGGTTGATGGCGTTCTCGAGACAGACGGCGGTTACCACGGCCAGGCGGCGATGAAAGTCCGTCCCATGATGCCGCGTGTAACGTGACGGTTCCCGACTGCCGAGGTTCAAGCTTCCGAACAGAATCCCCTGGCCGAGCAAGGGCAGAATCGCAATGCTGCGCAGCGCCACGCCGGAGCGAAACAGGGCACTGTGGTCCAGCCCCAGCCAGGGGCCAAGCCAGGGCTTCCGGAGACCCACGTAGAAATCGCCCAGCCCATCCAGACTGTCCACCAAACACACACCGTCGACGTCCGTTGCCTGTGTGCCCGCCTGGAACAGTAGGTGGCGCACTTCACGGTCCCGGTCGTGCAGAATCAAACTCACCTCGTCCAAGCCCAGAGCGTCCGCAACGCCGTGCACGAGGCGCTCCAGCAGCTCGGGTAGCGACGGCGCCGTCAGCAATGCCAGCTCAATGGACTGAAATCTGCGGGAAATCGTCTCGTTGTGCCCGGCCTTTTCCGCGAGTTCGTGCAGTCGACCCCGCAGCCGTCGATTTTCCACCCGCAGATCTTCGGTTGTCCCTTCCATCGCCCCCCCCCTTCGCCGAGACAGGCCGCTTTCGAGCGCGAGCCTGAGCAGAAGAATCCCTGATAGCCGTTAGCGGCGGCTTCCTTGACAACTTGAGCACCATTCTTGGTTCACTTCCTAAGTTGCTGTTTATCCACATGGCACGGCCCTTGTCCACAATCGCTGTGGACAACTCTGTGGAAGAGTTGGGGCAATGGCGCTCGAAACCGCGTGAACGCTGCCCTCGTGTCACTTTGGCGACAACTTGACCAGCAGCAAAAACGCCATGTAAATCGGCCACTTAAGTATTTAAGGATTTAGTTGATCTGTGCTGCTTGCGTTACCATCACGCCCTGTGCCACGCGTCCCTTCTGGGCTGTGCATAAAGCGCGTTCAGGGGGTTGACACGGAGCCGGTAAGTGATTAGGCGGTGTGGGCGGCACGGTTTTGTGACACTCTTCACACTCCGGTAAGCCCTACCCCAACGTCTGTGAACAAAGTGCCTCCCTGTCTGCCCGGGGCTGACTATGCTGATTGATGTGCCGTCAAAGCCGCTGGAGGCAGCATCAGCAGCCGGTGGTCGATGGCGTCCGGCACTGGCACCAGGCCGCGTGCCTCTGTAAACATGCGGGAGGGATGACGATGCTACGAAGGCGCTTGTCTCGCTTCCAGAAGGCTACGGAAGCGTACCGAAGAGACTGGAATCTCCTGACCAAGACGCCCACTGAGGCCCAGCTGCGCCAGGAGATCCGCCATTACCTGCGGATGGCGGTGCTGGCCCGAAATTCTCCCGACGCCAATAGCCGGTGGCGTGAACGCCTCTACGAAGACCACGCCAGTCACCGACGTAAGCTCCTCGCCGCGTTGAGAGACGGCAGACCGGAAGCCTGGCTGGAGTATCCGGACTAGATTTCGCTGCCGCCTGCACCGCGCCCGCTTGCCCCGGCCATGATGTCATGGCAAGGTTTCGCTGTGGCTCTTCCGGCGAGGAACGGCATGGACCCGCTCTACGATCTCTGGAATATGGCTCTGGCTTGGGCACTGGCCCAACCCCGTCCTGTTCAGATAGTTCTTCTCATTGCCCTTCTGCCCCTCGCCTATTTCCTCTACGTGTTGATGGCAATCACCTTCGCGGCGCTCTACGCCGCATTCTTCCGGTAAGCTGCGAGGATGAGCAGGCTCAGGGCTTCTTGAAGCGCAGAAAGTAGTTTCCGAGAAGGAAGCTCTCCTCGCCGAGCATTTGGAAGCCGGCCGTTTCAACCTCCCTGACAACGGTGGATTTCCCGGCTCGAACATGCTGCATCACCCACGGCGAGCTAAAACCTGGAATTCGCCGGAAGTCGATGACGATCATGGAACCTCCCGGCCGCAGCGCCCGATGAAGAGACGCCAGCATCTTCTGCGGATACTCGAAGTGGTGGTAGGTGTCACAGACGAAAGCCAGATCGATGGAGGCCGGCGGTAGCGATGCATCTGTCGCTGTGCCAAGGACCCCCTGTACGTTGTCCGCACCAACGGCGCGTGCCCTGCGCATGATGTTGTCGATGAAAACCTGAGAGATGTCCACCGCAATGACGCGGCCTTCCGGTTCTACGCGCGGCGCGAACAGCAACGTGAACAGGCCTGTACCCGCTCCGATGTCGGCAACCACCATACCCGGCTCCAAACCGGTCGCGTTCACGATGCTCTGCCGCCGGTCGTAAATCTCCCGTCCCGGTCGTTCGAACGTGTGCACCCATTGGTCGAACTGCGGATTTTCGTACGCACGATTGATACCGGGTCGCACGCTGCTCTCCTGAGCCATCAGAAGCGACGCGCTCGAGGTCAGAAAAGCCACCGCCAGGAGCAGTGCAAAACGAATCACGCCACACCTCCAAGTTCTCGCGAGCCGACAGGAATTCCCCAAGGAGCTTGCGGCGTTCCTTCACGACCCGGTCGCGCCGCGTGTGCCTCGATTACCCTTTGTGTTAGCATGCGCCGCTCTCCCTGTGATGCGGGCCTACCGAACAGCGACACGCCGCATGAATCCGGCCCATCGCCGTCCAGCCTCATTGGGGGCCACCGCCACGAAACCGGGGATACTGATGATGAAGATTGCGGACAACACCGTCGTTACCATCGATTACGAACTCAAGGACGAGCAAGGCAATGTGTTGGACAGCTCCGACGGAGGCAGCTTCGCCTACCTTCATGGCGCGCGCAACATCGTCCACGGTCTCGAACAGGCACTAACGGGGAAATCGGCCGGCGACCAGGTTTCGGTAGCGGTTTTACCAGAGGACGGCTATGGCACCCGGGACGATGCGAAGCTGCAAGCGGTTCCCCGCTCCATGTTCCCTGCCGGAACCGACATCCAGGTTGGCATGCAGTTCCATGCGGAAGGCCCCCAGGGCCAGGTACTCATGGTCACGGTCGCGTCCATCGACGGCGACCAGATCACGGTCGACGGCAATCATCCGCTGGCTGGAGTGACGCTCAAATTCGACGTCAACGTGGTGGAGATCAGAGAGGCGACCAAAGAGGAAGTCGACCACGGACACGTGCACGGCCCGGGTCAAACCCACCACCATTGAGGGCTCCGCAAGAAATCGCCGATAGGTGTTGACGCCACCCGGGTCTTAAGGCGGTTCGTCTTAGACACAGGGTTGACAGGCGGTTCTTCCACATCCGCTGTGGATAACTCTGTGGATTGAATGGGGCCATGCTCCGCAACAGCGCATCAGCTCTTGTCAGTTATCGGCTCGGCCGCATACACACCACCGATTGCGCGCCATAGCCGATCAATGACTTAGAGAGAGGGCGGCAGCTCTCGGCCGGTCGGTGAAGCGCCCAAAGACATGCCTTTGGCAACTCTGTGACGCTTGTGTATATGTTTCGCCCCGGCTTTTCACACACATGGACAAAGCCCGGTCGGAGTCCATCCCTCAGACGTATCGGCCTCCGGCCCCCATGGCGATTACCACGAGCCCCAGAACCGTATTCAAAGCCACTACGCGTCGGATGCGGGCCAAGGAGTCCGCGCCTGCCGGCCAATCCTCCGTGGCGACGGCCCGCTGCAGCCGCCGATGGGGCACGAAGTACACGTATGCGAACAGAAGCATCATCAGTGTGCCCACGCCCGTCATGAGGTGGACGTGCAGGCCGACGCTCCGCATCCCACCGAACACCGAGAAAATCATCCAGTAACCGCTGCCGAGCAGTACAACAACACTCGCCCAGACCCAGGGGAAGAACCGTTCGAAGACACCGGCCCACAGGGTCAACCTGCTGGGCGCTTCAAGCCTCGCGGCAGCGACGGGACGAAGGGCGGTATAGGCAAAGAACATACCTCCGACCCAGACTACCGAACTGAACAAGTGCAGGACTATTGCCACAGCCATAATGCGCTCCGGATGCGGATGCTCTTGCGGCGGTGATTCTAACCGAGAAACGTGAGACATACGGGGCATGAAAATGCCGCCGACTCATTCTCTCCGGGATACCCCGTCTGCCTGTGGGTGATCTTCAGGCCCGGTCGGGGCTACCATGCTGGCCATTGGTCGCAGTAGGGCCGGACCCAGCCAGAAAAAGGAGGAATTGCGTGGTCACGTTAACAGTAAACGGACAGAAGCACGACCTGGCAGTTGAGCCTGACACGCCACTGTTGTGGGTGCTGCGGGACCATTTGAGGCTGACCGGCACCAAGTACGGCTGCGGCATCGCTGCCTGCGGAGCCTGTACGGTTCACCTGAACGGCCAGCCGATACGCTCCTGTGTCACGCCCATCGGCTCTCTGGACGGTCAGGCAGTGCAGACCATCGAAGGGCTCGCAAAAAAAAGCGACCACCCGGTGCAGCGGGCGTGGCTTGAGCTCAACGTACCCCAGTGCGGCTACTGCCAATCGGGACAGATAATGGCGGCGGCTGCCCTGCTGGAAAAGACGCCGAATCCCAGCGATGCGGATATCGACCGGGACATGTCCGGGATCCTGTGCCGCTGCGGCACCTACCAGCGGATTCGGGCTGCCATCCACAGGGCCGCGGAGATGAAGGAGAAAGAGGCATGACAGGCACAGTCAACTTCAGCCGTCGCCGTTTTCTCAAGGCCTCCGCAGTTGCTGGCAGCGGCTTGATCATCGGATGCTACCTGCCGATCGGCGGGCGCTTGGCACAGGCGCTCCCCACGAGCACTGAGGCCTTCTCACCCAACGCGTTCCTGCGCATCGCGCCCGACGACACGGTAACTTTCGTGCTGCACAAGTCAGAGATGGGCCAGGGCGTCTACACGTCTCTGCCCATGCTCATCGCGGAAGAGCTGGAGGTGGATCTCAGCGCCGTGCGCGTCCAGTTCGCCCCTGCCCACCCCGACTACTACCACACCCAGTGGGGACCGGTGCAGGGAACCGGCGGCAGCACCAGCGTCAACTCCACGTGGACCCAGCTGCGTACCGCCGGGGCCACTGCAAGAGAAATGCTGGTCTCCGCGGCGGCGGAGGACTGGGGGGTGTCGGCCGAAGACTGTGAGGCCCGGAGCGGCCACGTGATTCACCCCGACGGACATGACCGCCTTTCCTATGGCGCCCTGGCGGACCGGGCCGCGCAGATGCCGGTGCCCGAGAATGTACTGCTCAAGGAACCCGAGGAATTCAGGCTTATCGGACGCTCCGCACCGCGCCTGGACGGGCCGCAGAAAGTGAATGGCAGCGCTGTGTTCGGCCTGGACGTGGCCCTGCCTGGCATGCAGACAGCGGTGGTGGCGCACCCGCCCGTATTCGGCGCCAGGCTGAAGAGCGTCGAGGCGAAAGCTGCCGAATCCGTACCGGGCGTTCGCCATGTGCTGCCCATCGACGGGGGGGTGGCCGTGATAGCGGACAGTTTCTGGGCCGCCAAGAAAGGGCGTGATGCACTCCAGGTGGCATGGGACGAGGGGCCTAACGCGGAGCTCTCGTCGGAAGCGCTGTGGCGCCGTTATGCCCACACGGCTGAAGAACCGGGACTGGTTGCCCGTGAAGAGGGACAAGCCCTGAAGACGCTGCAATCAGCAGCCCGTCACATCGAAGCCGTATATCAGCTGCCGTATCTGGCACACGCGACCATGGAGCCCCTCAACTGCGTCGCCGACGTGCGGCGCGACGGCTGCGACGTCTGGGCGGGAACCCAATTCCAGACGCTCGACCAGCAGGCCGCTGCCCGGATCACCGGGCTTGCGCCGGAGGCGGTGAAAATTCATACCACGTTCCTCGGCGGCGGCTTCGGGCGACGCGCGAATCCCAGGTCTGACTTTGTGAGCATGGCCGTGGAAACATCGAAAGGC
>JASJBY010000279.1 GCA_030066245.1 Gammaproteobacteria bacterium | reverse complement strand
GCGCTGGAATGGGGGGCGGAGTCCATCCGCGTGAACTCGATTCACCCGGATGCCGTCTTCGATACAGCACTTTGGACCGACGACGTGCTGGAGGCGCGGGCCAGTCACTATGGCATGAGCGTGGCTCAGTACAAGACCAAAAATCTACTCCGCACCGAGGTGACGAGCCGAGATGTGGCACGCATGGCCGCCGAGATGTGTGGCGATGTCTTTGCCAAGACCACGGGAGCTCAGGTGCCCTTGGACGGAGGCAACGATAGGGTGGTATAGGCCATCCCGCCACGCCTGTGCTTTTGGGAGAACTGCAAACGGAATGAGTTGGTTTATGCGACGGACGCAGCGAGGTGCTCTTTACCATGACGAACGAAACCGGCGACTTGAAGACCACGGCGAGCACCGAGGGCGGATTGGTCGAGACCCTGCGGTGGCGTGACCAGGCGCTGGAGCTGATCGACCAGAGACGGCTGCCGGGCGCGCTGGAGTACGTTCGCTGTGAGTCGGCGCAGGCCGTGGCGGAGGCGATCCGCAATATGGTCGTCCGGGGTGCGCCCGCTATCGGCTGCACCGCCGCTTACGGTGTAGCTGTGGAGGCTCTGCGGCTGCAAGCGGAGTCACCCGGTTCCTTTGCAGAGCAGCTGCATCTGGGCGTCAAGGTCCTCGAGGCGAGCCGACCCACTGCGGTGAATCTGTTCTGGGCTTTGCGCCGCATGCAGGCCGTTTGGGCGTCGCTGGGGCAACGGCCGCCAACGCAGGTGGCCGAGCGCCTGCTCTCGGAAGCACACGCCATCAAGGAAGAGGACATCGCCGTTAATCGCGCCATGGGGGATCGGGGAGCGGCGCTGTTGCCGGACGAAGGCGTGGTGCTTACCCACTGCAATGCAGGTGCGCTGGCCACCGCGGGTCATGGCACCGCCTTGGGCGTCATTCGCTCGGCGGTGGACATGGGCAAGCGCATATCGGTGGTGGCCGATGAGACCCGTCCGTTTCTGCAGGGCGCGCGGCTGACGGCCTGGGAGATGGTCCAGGAAGGTATTCCGGTCACGCTCATAACAGACAACATGGCAGGTCATCTGATGCAACAGGGGGAGATCCAGGCGGTGTTGGTGGGTACCGATCGGGTCGCCGCCAACGGCGACGTGGCCAACAAGATTGGAACCTACATGGTCGCAGTGCTGGCTCACCGGCACGGTATTCCCTTCTATGTCGCCTGCCCGCTTTCGACTATCGACAGGGAGATGGCCACGGGCGCGGATATTCCTATCGAGGAGCGTCCGCTGGCCGAGGTAGTGGGGTTCGACCACTGCCAGTGGGCGGCGGAAGGTGCCGCCATCAGGAACCCTGCCTTCGATGTCACGCCGGCAGAGCTGGTCACGGGGCTGGTGACCGAGAAGGGGGTAGTGCGAAATCCCACCCGCGAGCGCATCGCGGCGCTCTTCGACTCATAGCGAGAAGGCGCGGCGGGCTATACAACCCGCTCCTTGGCCCCGCAGGCAGGCGGCCGCGCCTCAGGTTGCCTCCACCTGGGGCTGGGGATACCATGCCAGCGTCATCTCGAATCAACGGACCGGCGCCACCTTCATTGGCGCACAAGGGAGGTGTGCCTTATGCGACACCGTGTCTTTCCCCGTTCCGCGTTTGTCTTCCATGCGCTTGCACTGATGCTTCTGACACTGGCGGGCTGTAATGCCTCGGAGTCCACGGACGCGGTGGATGTGCTGCGCAAAGCGGGGTGCGACCCCGCCAGAGCGGTGGAGACCGACGGGTACCGGCGCCTGGCGCTCGTCGTCGGCGTGGGCGAGTACGCCAAGCGCGGTGTGCCCGATCTGAAAGGCCCTCCTCAGGATGCCCGCCGCTTCTACGAGCTGCTGACAGGCAAGAACGGCTACGGTTTTCCGGAAGAGAACGTGTGCATGCTCCTGGATGAGGAGGCCACCACCGCGCGCTTTCGCGAGGCTTTTTCCCAGGCGTTGGTGGGCCGCGCCCGCAAGGGTAAGGGCGATGTTGCCGTGTTCTACTACGCCGGGCACGGCTCTCAGAGCCGTGACAAGAATGGCGACGAGCCGGACGACAGGGACGAGACATTGATGCTCCACGACGCGCGTACCAACGGCGTCGGCGACCTGGTGGACGATGAGCTCAACCGGATGCTGGAGCAGCTCCATGCGAAGACCAGGAACGTGACCGTCATTCTGGACTCGTGCAATGCCGGGACGGCGACTCGAGGTCCTGACGCGGGTGTTGCGGTGGCGCGCTTCTTCGAGCCGGCCGAAGGCGACGATGGCGCCGCGGTCGGGGTGGCGGCTGGCGGCGCTGACTGGCTGCCCGCGGACATGCCCGGGCTGGTGACCCTGACCGCCGCAACGGACAGCAACCCGGCGCTGGAAAAAGGCGGCTACGGCATTTTCACCAACGCCCTCATCTCGGTCATGAGCCAGGTCGGTGATCGCCCCCTGACGTACGCGCAGCTTGCCCGGCAGACGCCGCCCCTGGTGGCCGCCGAGAGCTCCCAGGTGCCTTACTTCCACGGCGATCTGGCACGGCCGGTATTCGGAAACACGACGCGCAACCGGCCTGCCGCCTGGGAGATCAGAACCGTTGGGCCGCCGGTGGAGCTGACCGGGCCTCCGCTTCCTGGCGTCGATACCGGCGCCGAGTTCCGCATCTACGACGGTGCGGCCACTGGCGCAGAGACCCGGGACCCCGGTAAGGCAAAGGCCACCGTGGTTATCGAGGAGGCCACGAGCATCAATGCCAAGGGCTACGTCTATGCCTCGAAGCCCGGGGCGGCGAAGCTGGCGCCGGGTGACCTGGCGGTGCTGGTTCGACCGGCCGACAGCTTTGTAACGCTCTCTGTCCGGCTGCGACCGGCCAATGAGACGGGCGGTATTCCCAAGGCCCAGGCCGAGCGACTGCGAGCGGATGTAGAGTCGGATCCGGAAGCGAGCCTGTTGGTGGCACTGACCGAGGGCGCGGGCGACTTCGAGCTCAGTTTGGGCGCTGACGGGCGTCTCCAGCTGCGCGGCCCCCAGGACCGGGTGCGGAACACCTATGGGTCGGAAAGAAAAGTCGTGCGCAGCCTGTGGCAGCACGCCCGCCAGCGCGCGTTGCTGCAGCTGCGGGGAGAGGGGGGCGCCGACTTCACCGACAATGAGACCCTGTTGGTGTCCCTGGTGCTGGCACCAAAGCAGAAGAAGTGTGCCACCGGGGTCTGGCAGCAGTCCGCGCCGAATCTGGAGCAGGAGATCCCGCTCTGCCACGCCTGGAATGTGCAGGTAAGCCTGGCAGACGAAGCGCCCGTGCCCCTGTTGATTGGCGCCCTGATTCTGTCAACGGACGGCAGCGTCTTCGCTCTGCCCGCGGACAGTCGCAAGGTCCGCCTGCAGCCTGGTGAAACCGTTTTATTCAGTGCAAGGCGGGAAACCTTCGAGGGTGCGCCCCCCCTGGACGTGCAGGACCGGGTGCTGGTCTTCGGGACCCAGGAGACCAATCCGGTCGAATGGGGACGACTCACCGAGACCGCCAGGACTCGTGCCGCCCGGCCGGCGGGCGGCGCCCTCCAGCGGGCCGTGAGCCGCTACCTGACCCCGGGCACACGCGGCATTGGCCAGGTTGACGACGGACCGGTTGAAGATACCACCTGGACCATGAGCACGCTGACCCTGCGCGTCAGAGCGAATTAGGGTGCGTTTCTGCCGGCACCGTTGCCTGCACTGAGAGGAAGAATCCGGAGATAAGCAGACACGCGCTGTCACTGCATGCCCAGCGAAACATCCGTCCTCACGCTTTCCATTGCAGAGCGCCACTCCCGGCTGCTCACCGGGCGTAGGGGTCTGCGGCGGAGCCATCGCTATCAATCCCGTCGAGGCGTCGGCAGTGGTCGTGCTGCCCGAGCCCGGCAAGTCACGCGGCTGCAGCCGGGGGTGAGCTTCACGCGGGCCATGGCGAGCGGGTAAGCCCGGTACACGCGCCTGCCTGTCCGACTGGACTGGGTCGATTCGCCTGCCTCGCTTGTCGCCGTACTTCCCGTGGCGGACGGCGGCTGATCAGCAGGGGGCTTGTGCCAGTGATGTTGCTTCCGTGGCACCGGCCTGTGGGTAGCGAACCATGGACACGCTGCCCGGGAACGATGTCGTTGCTGTTTATCCCCGTAAGAACTAGAGTAACGAGCCTTCAACGTAGGGAGAGCATGTGGTGAAACCTCGGGCTTTGGCCGTCATGGCTTTGTCGTGCCTGTTGCTCACTCACGCCGCGGTCGCGGAAGTCAGTTGCAGTGACCTCCAGGACAAAGGTCTGGCCTGTTTTCGGAGTGGTGATGTGGCACGCGCCGATGACATCAATCACAACTTCGACAAGCTGCTTAAGCAGATCGATGAGCTGGAGGCGCTTGTGGAGCGTCTGCGCAAGGGCCAAGACGCAACCACGCAGCGCCTGAAGCAGGTTGACGACCTGGCGAGGGACACGAAGGCTGTGAAGGCGGGCGTGGACGGCCTGAAGAAAAGCCAGCAGAGCACGACCCAAAGCTTGAATCGATTGGTTATCGGAGAATGCAAAGCTGTCAAGGGCAAGTGCGGAAACGGCATGTTCAAGCAACCGCTGTACTACATGGACCGGGTCCGCTTTTCATGCCCCGCCCAGAGTCCCGTGCTGCGAAGCCTGAAGTTCGTTCGTTGCGGCAAGCGCGGCACTTCGAATGAAGGTCTGTTGCTTGAAGCCAGCTGCTGTAAGCTCAGAAAATGAGGACGTCGACCGGCGCCCTCGGATAGCGGGTTAAAAAGTGCGGGAGCAAAGGAGGGGGCATGGATGAGTTTCTGAAGTCGAAGTCGATGGTCACACCGCTAGTGGCGGGGGCGACGACGACCATGCTGACGGGGACGGTGGTCAAGTACTTCAACCTGCCGGGCGCCTGGACTGCCCTGGCCATCAGCCTGGCTATCGGCCTGCTGGCCTGGGCCGACCGCAGTGTGCCCCTGATTCAGCGCATTCTGCTGTACATCCTGAACTCGATCACCATCCTGACGGTATCGACGGGCCTGAACGAAGCCGGCGTGGCTGCGACCCGAAGCCTGGAGCCGATGGAGACCATTGAGCGTTCGGTCCCGCGCAAGGCGGAAGATCCGCGATTCTTCACGAGCTGGTTCCGATAAGGGCTTGCTGCCCGGTCGCGTCTCACAACTGGCACAGCCTGGGGAGAAAGAGGATGCGAAACTCAGTTGCCACGATGGTGCTTGCAGCGGCAGTCATCGCCCTTGCCGGGGGTTGCGATACCGCTGACAGAGGCAAGTTTCCGACAGTGGACCGTATGACGGCGGGGATATTTCTCGAACCCGAGGAGCGCGCGGTGCTCCCGGCCGGGATGGAGCTGCGCCCGGTCTACGCCAGGGGTATCGAGCTGACCAAGCTGTCGGAGGGTTTCGTCGGTGAGCTGTACAACGACGCGGCCAACTACTGCACCATTGCCTACGGGCACCTGGTGAAGCTTGCGCCCTGCGATGGTACTGAGCCCCCGGCCTTCCTCGACGGAGTCACACAGAAGGAAGGGACCGAGCTGCTCGTGGAGGACATGGGCACGGCCCAGGTAGCGGTTATGACCATGGTGGACGTGGACCTGACCGACAGCCAGTACGCGGCGCTTTGCGATTTCGTTTTCAACGTGGGCAGCGGCAATTTCCGCCGCTCGACCCTGCGCAAGGTCCTCAACGCTGGGGATTTCGATGGTGTGCCCTTCCAGCTGAGGCGCTGGGTCAAGGCGGGCGGGCGCGAGTTGCCCGGGCTGGTCACGCGCCGCGAGCGAGAGATCGAGCTTTTCTTCGACGGACTGCCGGTCGCCCGCGCCGCACCGCCGCCAGGCGTCGAGGTCGAGCCCGTCGACATTCGCGCCGGGGAGGGCTAACCGGGCTAGCCGGGCGCGTCTGCTCGCAGTATATTGAGTGCCGGGAGGGTATTCTGGGCCCGCGGACTCCGCAACGAGGCAAGCGATGGATAGTTTGCGAAAGCCGCTCTTTCTCGCCGCTTTGGTGCTTATTCTCCTGGCGGTGCTCGTGGAGGTCAGCTC
>JASJBY010000278.1 GCA_030066245.1 Gammaproteobacteria bacterium | reverse complement strand
AAAGGGTCTGGCAAGAAAGCGACGCGAACGATCCTCGCCAAAGGCTTGGTCGCTGTGCCCAGCAATGTGGGTCCACGCACCATGCCGGACTACCCAGCCTTAGCAGCTCAGGGCATATACAGCATCGGTGACGGCATGCGCGTGTTTGCTGGAACCGTGGAGGATCCCTTCTACATTGACCTCGGGGCGGCCTTCGACTCGCTGAACTTTCGTCCGTCGGCGTTTGATACCGGCATCCCCGGCGTCTTGGGCGATTCCCAAGACGAGCAGGATAACGTGAACTTCGCGCCGGACGACGTGGCGGGCTTCAACGTGAACTCGATCGCCATCGAGGTGCCCATACGGCTGTTGACCGCCGACGGTCAGATCCACGCAGCCGACGAGCCGCTGGCCACCATCGGGACCTGGGGCACGACAGCGCGGCCGAAGATCAAAATTCTGTCCAAGGTGCCCGGCAAGCCGGCATACACTTCGCAACGGCTGTTTGTGCAGATTCAGCGAATGGGCAATCCGCTCTTCAATGAGCTGCTAATCGGCACCGGATCGAAGGACCGGTTCAGCATGAGCCGGCCCAAGGACGATTCCCAGTTCGCGGAATTTGCCCTTGACCCGGTGTTGGCGCGCGTTCTGAACGCGATCTACACCAACGCATTGCCGATCCCCGAGCCGCCTCGCAAGGATTTGCTGCCGCTGGTGCAGTACCTGCCGCCGATCGCTGCCGCGGGAACACCGCCCGGACCCGTAGCTGATCTGCTGCGGCTCAACACGGGGATCCCGCCGACGGCCGCCTATCAACGTAGCCGGCTCGGTTTCCTGACCCTTCTGGACGAGGACGACACGAACGACGATCCAGCCGGCTTTCCTAACGGGCGCCGGGTCTCGGACGACGTCACCGACATCTCTGCCCGGGCAGTGGCTGGGGTATTGGCGGGACCGCCTTTCAACGGTTTTCCGCACAATCGAATTGGAGACGGTACCAATGCGAACGACGTCGATTATCAGGAAACGTTCCCCTATGTAGGCTTCGCCCATTCCGGTCGCGACGGCCGGCATGTCGATCCGAATGAACCGGGCTGCAGCAACGGGATCTGCCCGGTAGATTGATTGCAGCGCGTTGCTTGCCGAGGGGGCCAATCGCCCCCTCGGGGATCTGACGGTGGCACGCGGCGTCGCCAACAGACGAGTACCAGGCGGTAAAAAGCGTGTGCGTGAGGACAGGTGAATGAGATCCGCTCGGCGAACCTTGTTGCTTACAATTCTCAGCGCATTTTCCCTGCAGGTTTCGGCCTCGCCGTTCACACCCAAAGACGATGCCGACGTTCTGGAGCGCTTGACCTACCAATCGATCGCGGACCCTTCCGTGGCCAAGTTACGGCGTATGCGCGCAGAACTCGCTGCGACGCCCGACAATCTCGAGCTCGCAGTTCGCCTCGCCTGGCGTTATATCGAGATCGGGCGCGCTCAGGCCGACCCCCGCAACGAGGGCTATGCACAAGCTGCCCTGCGCCCGTGGTGGCACCTAGACCCGCCGCCGGCCGCGGTATTGTTGGTCCGTGCCACCCTGCGCCAGAGCCGGCACGACTTCCACGGTGCACTTGCCGACTTGTCCGGTGTCCTGCGCATGCAAAGCCATAACGCCCAAGCTTGGTTAACCCGCGCGGTCGTGCTCAGCGTTCTCGGAGAACCTCGCGACGCCCTGGGCAACTGTATGCCGCTTTTTCGTCTGGCGAGCCCTCTCCTGGCGACCACTTGCGCGGGCAACGCCATGGGGCTCGGCGGTCAGGCCGAGGCGGTCTACGAGTGGCTCTTGCGATCGCTCGAGCGCAGCCATGGCGCGAGCGCCCGAGAGCGGCTGTGGGCGCTCACCGTACTCGCGGATATAGCGACGCGGCTCGGTCGCCATGCTGAGGCCGAGAGCCATTACCGCGAGGCGCTCCGGCTGGAGCTACGGGATATCTATCTGCTCAGCGCCTATGCCGACTTCCTTTTGGACCAAGGTCGTGCCGAAGAAGTGTATGCGCTGCTCCGAGACGACAGCCGGCCGGATCCGCTCTTGCTCCGCCTTGCCCTTGCGGAGAAACAGTTGAGCACACCCGAACTGAAACACCGTGTTACGCCGCTTCAGGCCCGCTTCGCGGCGAGCCGCCTGCGCGGGAGTGAACGGCATTTGGGCAGTGAAGCACGCTTGGAGCTACATCTGCTGAATCGACCACAGCGTGCCCTAAAGCTGGCACTCGACAACTGGGCAGTGCAGCGTGAACCGGTGGACGCCCGTTTGGTGCTGGAGTCTGCCCTCGCCGCCGACAAGGCCGCCGCCGCCGATCCGGTCTTGGCGTGGCTCATCAAGACAGGGCTGGAGGACGTGCGACTCGCGGCGCTCAGGGAACGCCTAACACAGGCCAGATAGGAGACGGCGAATGAGCTCCCCGGCAAGGCCAATGCATCGATGGGTGTTGGCAACGGCTTTGCTTCTACTGCCGTTAGCCGGTTGGGCTCACAAACCGAGCGACAGCTACCTGCGCTTGCGCGTCGAGCACCACGGTCTGGAAGGCCGGTGGGATATCGCGCTGCGCGATCTGGAGTACGCATTAGGCCTCGATGCCGATCACGACGGACTCATCACCTGGGGCGAGCTGCGTGTCCGCCACGCGGATATCGCTGCTTATGCACTGGCGCGCCTCCGTATCGCGACGGCCGAACAAGCTTGCGCGATTCGAGCAACCCAATACCAGGTCGCGAACCACAGCGATGGCACCTACATGGTGCTGGGCTTTAACGCCGATTGTCCCAAAGCCGACGTGCCCCTCACTGTGACCTACGGCTTGTTCTTCGATCTGGATCCCACCCATCGGGGATTGCTGCGAATCGAATCCGGAGATTCCGTGGAAACCGCAATACTCTCCCCGGGACGGCCCAGCACCCTCGTCGAACCGCAGCGACGGGGCTGGTGGCAAGCGTTTGTCGGATACTGGAGGGAAGGCGTCTGGCACATCTGGATCGGCTTCGACCACACCCTGTTCTTACTCGCTTTGCTGTTTCCGGCGGTGCTGATGCGCGAGGGTGGGCAATGGCGGCAGGCGCCTGACTTCCGAAGCGTGTTCTGGGAGGTTGTGGCCGTGGTGACCGCCTTCACCGTTGCGCATTCAATCACGCTGAGCGTCGCAGTACTGGGATGGGTTTCGCTGCCGGCACGCCTGGTCGAATCGGTCATTGCCGCCACGGTGCTGGTGGCTGCACTCAACAATCTCTATCCGCTGGTCTATCGACGACGTGCTTTGATCGCATTTCTGCTCGGGCTGGTACATGGCTTGGGGTTTGCCACGGTGCTGGCGGACTTGGAGCTGCCGGGCGGAACGCTCGCCGTCGCGCTGGCTGGTTTCAATCTCGGAGTTGAGACCGGCCAGCTGGCGATCGTGGCTGTTTTTCTGCCCGTCGCGTTTCGCTTGCGGGCGGGATGGGTCTATCGACGCATCGCACTAGGCCTGGGTTCGGCTGTCGTCGCCGTGATTGCCGGTACGTGGTTGATTGAACGCAGCCTGGATACGCGCTTTATGCCGTTGTGATGTGGAAAAAAAGAAAGGGGGCCAAAGCCCCCTTCCCGCGATGTCAACGGTGGCCCGTTACCTTACCAACTGAAACCCACGTTGTGCAGGATGCTACCGTAGGAATCACCCACTCCCTCGGCACCTGGGGCTTCGAAGTACGCCGGCGTCTCATTGAAGAGAATCCCACCGTACTGGTCTTCAGTGCCGAAAGGCATGGGCGCATCTATCGCTACCTGTTGTTGGGAAACATTGAGCAAGTCAGGATCTTCAACCGCCCAACCCTGAAGGTCTGGGTTACCGCTCGAAATATCCGCATAGGCCGAGGCGGAAAGGGCCAGGATACCGATACCGAGTGCAAACTTTTTCATGATGGAACTCCTCGTCGCTGCGGTTGATGGAATGCCCCGCAGTAGTGTCGGGGTACCAACCTGTACGCAACGAAGAGGAGTTTGGATGCAGCTGGCCGGCAGCTGCTTGGCAACGCCCGCTCTTGGGCCACCGCCGGGTTTAACCAGAGCGGAGCAGGGCTGCTTGATACAGGACGGGGCCGGTGGGCAGGCCGGTCGGTGAGCCGCCTGCGGGTTCCAGGCTGACCGCAATTCCCTTGGCGGTGGGGAGGGTGATGTCGCTCGGCAGGGTAAGACGCGCGCGCCGCTGTGTCGGCAATAGACCCATAGAGCGGGGAGGGCGATCGCGGGCCGGGAGCAGCCACAGTTCGAAGGCCTTGCCTTCCTCAAGCGGTGGGGTACTGACTGGATTGATGGCTAGTTCACCGCGGTCCAAATCTGCCGATACCGACCAGATTGTCTGTCCCTTTTCGTCTGAGACCACCGCCACGTACTCGGGCACAAAGGCCGGTGATCGGACCATCTGATGGACCAGGATTCCAGCCAGGCTCACGGACACGGCGAGCGCTGCGGCAGTCAGGCTGCGCCACAGTACCAGGCTCTCCCACAGGCTAGGGGCGTGGCCCCGGCGTTCACGGATGCGACCCTTCACGGCCCTCCAAACCGGTGCCGGGGGCTCTACGGGTTGCAGACCTTCGTCCAGCCGCCCCAACCGTCCCTCCCATGCCGAGACGGCCTGCTGCAGCGACGGGTCGTCGCGGAGCAGCCGTTCAAAGTGTCGGCGAGCGGGTCCGTGAAGCGTGCCGAGCACAAACTCCGCTGCCAGGGCGTCACGGATTTCCGGGTCTTTTAGGTTCATGTCTCCAAACACTCCCGCAAGCGGCCAAGCCCGCGGCGTATCCAGCTCTTCACAGTTCCGAGCGGTGCCGAGAGGCGCGCACTCAGCTGTTCATGGGTATAGCCCTCGTAATAGGCCATTATGATGCAGGTGCGGGCTTGTTCTTGTAGTTCTTCTAGACAGCGTCGCAGCAACTCGTCGTCCATGTGCTGGATGGGGTCGGCGCGGCTGTCTGCAGCCGCGGCGTCAGTGTGTCCGGATAGGTCCTCCTGTAGCAGCTCGAGTGGCAGCCGTCTCAGCATGTCCAGTGCCCGATAACGGGCGATGCTTCGCATCCAGGTCATAGGCCTGCCCCGATGGGGGCGATAGTCCTGGGCATGATTCCATATACGTACAAAAGTCTCCTGAAGGGCCTCCTCCGCCCAATCTTTCCGCTTGAGGATACGCACTAGCACCGCGAACAGATTCGGCGCGCTGTGTCGATAAAGGCGCGCGAACGCTTCTTCCTGCCCCTGAGCGGTGGCTGCCAGCAACGCCATCAGTTCCTGATCATCTAGCACGATCGCGGCTTGCCCGGGTTGGTAACAAGAATAATGAACCAGCTGCCGCGTCCTCGCAAACGGCGCATCCAAGACCGTCCTTGTTGCGTATAGGGTAATACCGGCGCAAGTAGGAGGCGGTACCTACTCGATGCGACATTTGCTTGGAGGACAATCGGCATAACTAACGATGCATCACCAGTCCGATCGTTCCGCCGTCCCGTTTTTCTGGAGGTACGCGATGACAACGCGAGCAAGACTTATCCATGTGCAACCAGACACCGTAACACAGGTGAACAGGGAAACAATGACCATTCTGGATCTTCGCGACGAGAATCGGCGTTTTCGGGGCGTGGGCGGGACCAGTGGGGGAAATAGCTTCGGCGGTTTCCTGCCGGCATTCCTAGATCGATCCACGGGGGCTGTCTATCTTTCCCGGTTCGCCGACGGACGGGCTGCTCCACTGCATCTACTCGACGCTCTGCCTCCTGAGCTGGTCATGAGACGATCCGCATCGGGGAGGGCCGCGGCGGTTAAGGGTTCCGTAATGGCAGGATTTGTTCATAGCGGTCAGTTCTATACAAGGGAGCAAGCCGCAACGGCCGTAGTGAGCACGGAGCGGGTCGAAGCGTGCACTGCCAAGACAAGTTGACTGCAAGCGCGGGGGGGTCAGGTCTAGCAGCGGAGCATCTGTTTATCACACGAAACTTGCGCGGAGGGTCTTGCACGCCTGCAAAACAATCGCTCAGCCTGAAGCTCCCGTTTTCTCCAAGCACGTCAGGCAG
>JASJBY010000277.1 GCA_030066245.1 Gammaproteobacteria bacterium | reverse complement strand
GTCCTGCCGGAAATACTCTACCAGCTGACCCGACGCCAGTCCGAGGATCCGGACTGACCCACAAGCTGTCGCCACCGGCGCCACAGCCCCTCCTTCAGCGCGCCCGCGACCTGCTGCCACGAGCCGTGCCGGAGGCGGCTTCGGATATACTTAGCGCTTATCCCCCCTTGAACAGCCCAAGCCTGCCGGGGCTCACGTAAAGGACACCATGGACAAGACCTACAGCCCCCACGCCATCGAGCAGCGCTGGTACGACATCTGGGAGTCCAGAGGCTACTTCGCGCCGTCGAACCAGGGCGAATCCTACTGCATCATGATTCCGCCGCCGAACGTTACGGGCACCCTGCACATGGGACACGCCTTCCAGGATACTATCATGGATGCACTTATCCGGTACCAGCGCATGGGTGGCCGGGATGCCCTCTGGCAGGCAGGCACCGACCATGCAGGTATAGCGACCCAGATGGTGGTGGAGCGCCAGCTCAACGCCGAAGGCAAGACGCGCCATGACCTGGGCCGGGAGGCGTTTCTGGAACGCATCTGGCAATGGCGGGAAAAGTCCGGGGGGACCATTACCCAGCAGCTGCGCCGCATGGGGGCTTCCCTGGACTGGGCCCACGAACGCTTCACCATGGACGAAGGGCTGTCCAGAGCGGTTTGCGAGGTCTTCGTACGCCTCTACGAGGAGGGGCTGGTTTATCGGGGGAAGCGGCTGGTCAACTGGGATCCGGTGCTGCACACCGCCGTGTCTGATCTGGAGGTCATTTCAGAGGAAGAGAACGGCCATCTGTGGCACATGCGCTATCCCCTGACCGATGGCTCCGGGAATCTGGTCGTGGCCACGACCCGGCCCGAGACCATGCTCGGCGACGCCGCTATTGCCGTACATCCGGGCGACGAACGGTACAAGCACCTTATCGGCCAGCTGGCGGAGTTGCCCCTCACCGGCCGAAAGATCCCGGTCATCGCGGACGAGTATGTGGACCCGGAATTCGGTACCGGCTGCGTGAAGATAACCCCGGCCCACGATTTCAACGACTATCAGGTCTGGCTGCGCCATCGCGATACCACGCCCCTGCGAGCCGTGCCCCTGAACGGGCTGATCAACATCTTTACCGTCGATGCGCGCATCAAGGCCAACGAATACGACGATCTGAGCTGGGGCCACAAGGGCCCGGATCCGCAGGGTGCCGTGCACGCGGACGAGAACGGCCACACGGAGCAGGTGGCGGTTGCCAGCCTCATGCCGGAGGCATATCGGGGACTGGACCGATTCGAGGCCAGAGAACGCATCGTCGAGGATCTGCGCCGGACCGGTCTGCTGGAAAAGATTGAAGACCACAAGCTGGTCGTACCTCGAGGCGACCGCAGCGGCGCCGTCATCGAACCCTTCCTCACCGACCAGTGGTTCGTGCGCGCCCGGCCCCTGGCGGAGCCGGCCATCGCGGCGGTACAGGACGGTCGCATGCGATTCGTGCCGGACAACTGGAAAAACACCTTTTTCGAATGGATGCGCAACATCGAGGACTGGTGCATCAGCCGACAGATCTGGTGGGGCCACCGCATTCCCGCCTGGTATGACGTCGAGGGCAATATCTACGTGGGACACAGCGAGGAACGCATCCGCGCGCAACACCGACTCGCGGACGATGTGGAGCTGACCCGGGATCCCGATGTGCTTGACACCTGGTTCTCCTCGGCACTCTGGCCCTTCTCCACCCTGGGATGGCCGGAGGATACCGAACGTCTCCGGCAGCACTACCCCACCAGCGTGCTGGTCACGGGTTTCGACATTATTTTCTTCTGGGTTGCCCGCATGGTCATGATGGGGATCAAGTTCATGGGGGATGTGCCGTTCCGCCAGGTCTACATACACGGCCTCATCCGGGATGCGGAAGGCCAGAAAATGTCAAAGTCCAAGGGCAACGTGCTGGATCCCCTGGATCTGATTGACGGCATCGACCTTGACTCTCTGGTGGCAAAACGCACCGGGGACCTGATGCAGCCGCAGATGGCCAAGGCAGTGGAGAAGGCAACCCGCAAGCACTTCCCGGACGGCATCCCCGCCTTCGGCACGGATGCCCTGCGCTTCACCTTCTGCTCTCTGGCCACGACGGGACGCGACATTCGTTTCGACCTGGGTCGTATCGAGGGCTACCGCAATTTCTGCAACAAGCTCTGGAACGCCGCCCGCTATGTGCTCATGAACACCGAGGGCCAGGACAGCGGCCAGACCAGCGGCACCTATGAGCTCGGCACCGCCGACCGGTGGATCCAATCGCGCCTGCAGCAGGTAACGACACGGGTCCGGACCGCCATTGATGCCTATCGCTTTGACCTGGCGGCCCAGGCCATCTACGAATTCACCTGGAGTGAGTACTGCGACTGGTATCTGGAGCTCTCGAAACCCGTCCTGACCGGTGAGGGTGCCTCCCAGGCGCAGCGACGCGGCACCCGCCGCACGCTGGTGCGAACGCTGGAGGCACTTCTGCGCCTCGCACACCCTCTGATGCCCTTCATAACGGAAGAGATCTGGCAGCGTGTGGCGCCCCTTGCCGGTGCGCAAGGCGACACCATCATGCTTCAGCCTTATCCCCAGGCGACGCCGGACGTCGTGGACCAGCAGGCCGTCGTCGAGATGCAATGGCTCATGGATTTCGTGCTGGGGGTACGCCGCATCCGGGGTGAAATGAACATCGCTCCGGGCAAGCCCCTGTCGGTGCTTCTGCAAAACGGCACCGATACGGACCGAGTCTATCTGGAGACGCTGCGTACTGACGTGACGAAGCTGGCCCGGCTGGAGAAGATCACCTGGCTCACAACTGAGCAGGATGCGCCGGAATCCGCCGTCGCCCTGGTCGGCGAAATGAAGATTCTCATACCCATGGCGGGGCTCATAGACAAGAGCGCGGAGCTCGGCCGCTTGAGCCGTGAGATAGAAAAGCTGCATAAGGATCTGGCGCGCAGCGAGGGCAAGCTGTCAAATCCCAGCTTCGTAGACAAAGCCCCTGCTGCCGTAGTCGACAAGGAACGCAAGCGCGTCACGGAGATGCAGTCCGCCATGTCCAGACTTCTGGAGCAGCGCACGCGCATGGAAACGCTTTGAAGACGCCGGCCGCGCCCCTGGCCTGCCGGGAAGCGGAGACGCCGAGCTCCAACTATCCATGCGCCGCCCGCCATCTGC
The DNA here is from genome assembly GCA_030066245.1 of Gammaproteobacteria bacterium. Classification (GTDB taxonomy): domain Bacteria; phylum Pseudomonadota; class Gammaproteobacteria; order JAABTG01; family JAABTG01; genus JASJBY01. The sequence continues at coordinate 2,876 of JASJBY010000277.1, read as the reverse complement.
GCCGCTCGACCAACGTCCCGTACGGACATTCCTGTAAGGTATTTCGGAGCGCCTCCAGAGCCCGAGAAGCCGTGATGAATCTCTACCTGCGTTTTCTCCTGCTAATGCTGAAAAGAATTCGCGTGTCCCGGAAGATTGGCGTCTTCGATCAGTGTCGAACGCGGTTTCGAGTTCAGCCCCTGGATCTCGATCTGAACTTTCACATGAACAACAGCCGCTACCTGTCCATTATGGACCTGGGGCGGTTCGATCTGATGATGAGGTCGGGGGTATTCTGGAAGCTCATGGCGGGTGGATACTATCCGGTCGTTGTGTCCGAAAGTATTCGATTCAGGAAGTCTCTCAAGCTGTTTGATGGTTTCGAGCTGTTCACGGCTATCGAGTCTTGGGACGACAAGGACGTGTTCATGACCCAGAGATTCGTCCACAGGGGTGAAGCTGTCGCCACCGGATTCATCAAGGGGCGCTTCCGGAAACGGGGCAGGAAGAGCTCCGTGCCGACTGCGGAGCTTTTCGAGATTACCGGCACGCCGTACCACGGCCCCCGCTTATCTGCGCTGGCACGAAGCCAAAAGACGGTTGAAGCCAACCTGCGAGCGGTGAAATAGCATTCCAGAACGGAGCACGCTCCCGCAAGGCGTTGGATGCAGTAACAAGAGGCTCCGCCGATTGCATGCGCAGACTGCCGGCCAAGAGGCACCTTAGATGACCCGTGGCATCATAAGATTTGCGGCCCTGCCCATCCTTCTGACCGCTCTCATGCTGGCGGACTCAGCTCGTGCCGGAGCTCCCGCGACCGGCACGGTCAGCGCGGCGCAGGCCTGCGCCGCCTACGTGTCCAAGAACAAACGCAGCAATCCGGGCCAGGTCAGCCTGAAAGTGGGTGAGTCGTATCAGGTCTTCGCGGTAGACCGGCCCGCAACCCCGTTCTGGTACCGAATTCGAGTGCATGGCGCACACCCGCCAGAACGCTGGGTCTCCAAGCGTTGCGTGATGGGAGACGTTCAGGTTGGCGACGGCAGCCACGGTGGAGGGCGTGCCGGGACCTGCAATACCGCGGGCCTCGCCGACAGCCACGTGCTCGCGTTGAGCTGGCAGCCTGCGTTCTGCGAAACGCACCGGGAGAAGCCGGAGTGCCGCACCGACTCCAGTGACGCCGGGCACGCACGCCATTTCACTCTGCATGGCCTGTGGCCGAACAAGAAGGCGTGTGGAACGCATTACAACTACTGCGGCGAGATAAAGAGCCAGTCCGGTCATTTCTGCAATTATCCGATGCTGGATCTGCGTGCCGCGGTGCGCAAGGAGCTGGAAGAGATCATGCCGAGCGCGGCGGCCGGTTCCTGTTTGCAGCGCCACGAATGGTTCAAACACGGCACATGCCAAACGCATTGGACCATCGATGGCTATTTCGAACACGCCGTAGACCTGGCGCGCCAGTTCAACGAATCGGGCATGGCGTATTTCATGTCACGCAACATGGGCCGGGAGATCAGCGAGCAGTCCTTCCATGAACGCGTGGACTGCGCGCTGGGCGCAGACGCTCACAAACGCCTGCAGCTCAGGTGCAGAGACGGCAACCTGGTGGACGTGTATGTCAATCTACCGGCAACGCTCTCCAAGGCGGAATCTCTCGGCGAGCTCATGAAACGCGCGGAACCGAAGTACAGTTCCAACTGCGGCAACAGTTTTCGGATCGATCCCGTGGGCTATGCGAACTAGGCTGCGGGCTCGGGCCTTCAGCGCGGCTTACTGTGGGGACAAGCCGAGACCCATCTGTCACTCACCGGACACAGCGTTGGCTGCTCTCAGCCAGACAGTCTCGTATGCAGCAAGCTGCCAGGTCCGGGCGCCGGCGCCCGTGCTGGGCTTTCCGGTGATCAGTTCCTCCCACTGACGGCTCCGGAAGGCACTTACGAGGCCGTCGTCCAACTGCAGCTTCCTGTGTCCAGCCGTCAGGTTGCTCACCGCCAGTATGGTCTCCGTACCGTCCGGCGAGGTACGTTCAATGCCGAACAGTCCATCACTCAAATCGAGCACGCGCTGGCCGCCGTCCGGATGAAAGCTCGGATGCTCGGCACGCAGCTTCAAAAGGCGCGAGTAAGCATGGAACACCCGGGCATGTGGCGTTCTGGGTTTCCCGAGCCGCTCCAGCAGTTCTCCCTCGTCCCAGCGTCCCCGATTTATCGCCCGCACCTGGCCGGTGCTGTTGACCCCCTCCTGGTCATTGTGGGTCGCGATCAGACTGTGAAAGTACACGACGGGGATCCCCTGCAGGGCGAGCATAATGGCTTGAGAGCAGAGGAATCGGGCCACATGGGTGGCTGAACGGGGCTCTCCCGGATCAGCCAGTGCATCGAAATAGGAAATATTCAGCTCATAGGGTTGCTGCGAGCCATCGGGACCGGTGCGTGTTGACACAAAGCCGCCCCGTTCCTTCACGGCGGCGACCAGGGCTGCGCGCTGCGCATCGGGCAGCACGCCCTCAAGGGGCGCAATCCCGATTCCATCGTGGGACGCCGTGAAGTTCAAATAAGTGCAACCGCCGGGCAAGCCGGGAAGGGATGCCAGCCAGCGCTTCAGGTAGCGGCTGCTGCCCCGGTGCAGGGCGTGCAGCAGCAGCGCCGGCAGGCTGGACCGGTAGACCAGATGCGCTTCGTCCCCCGACCCGAAATAGCTCAGCGTCTCGGCGGTCGGCATGTTGCTGTCGGTCACCAGCAGCGTACCGGGTGCCAGCATATCGAGCACGTCTCTGAGCAATTTCACGATCTCGTGGGTTTCCGGCAGATGAATGCAGGGCGTCCCCTGCTGCTTCCACAGGTAAGCCACGGCGTCCAGGCGAACGACGCGCGCGCCGCGGCTGACGTAGAAAAGCA
>JASJBY010000276.1 GCA_030066245.1 Gammaproteobacteria bacterium | reverse complement strand
CCGAGAAGTTACGTCGCGATCTTGCTATCACGCTACCGGGCCTGTCCGAGGGCCAATCGCCGGAATCCTTCTGGCAAGAGGTGGAGGCATCCGTCATCGACCACGCTTCGGAGGGTTGGTCGGTTGTACCCGACCTGGTCCTGGCGGAGTTTCCCGTGGACGGGCAGGCGTTCTGGTACGACCTGGAGCCCTCGCACTGGCCGACGCAGAGTCCGCTGTTGGACCGGGCAGTGGTGAGACGGGTTTTGCTGGGGCCTGGCAACGGGGGAACACCGCCTGAAGAGCTGACGCGTCATTATGATCTGGATACGTTGAAAGGCGACCAGACGCTGCCGACGCTCACCTTGGTGCGCGACGCCGATCCATTCCAGCACGCGGTGCTCGTGGACGGGCTCGGCAAGACCGAAGGTCTGGTGGTCGAAGGCGCACCCGGCTGCGGCAAGTCGCAGACCATTACCAACCTCATTGCATCCGCCATGGGTGGTGGCAAGTCGGTGCTCTTCGTGGCCCAGAAAAGGGCGGCTCTCGAGGTCGTGCAGCGACGCCTCGGCGAGGCGGGTCTTGGACCCTTTTGCCTGGATTTCTCCGGTTCCAATACCGGCAACGAAGCTTTGCTGGAGTCTCTACGCGAGAGGCTCGCACACACGGTTGCACCGCCCGCCGGATTCGACCAGCGCCTGCAGGAGCTCAACGCGGCGCGCCAGGAGCTGGTCGCGGTTTCGACCGCGCTGTCCGAGCCCACCGGTCCCGAAGGTCTGCCTCTGCACGATGTCGTGTGGCACGTGGAACAGCTACGCAGGGAGCTACCGGATGATTTCACGCCGGTATCCGCCCCTGACGCGGGCCAGCTCGACAAGGCTGCCTACCAGAGACTCCGTGACGGGATCGACGAGCTGGGCAAGGCGTGGTCGGCGGTTCCCAAGCAAGCGGTCAAAGCGTGGCAGGGGTTCGTGCCTGGCGGATATCGGGCGAGCCACAGGGGCGCGGTGGAGGAATCACTCAAGCAGGGGCTCGCGGCCATTGACAAGACAAATGCGTGGCTGAGTACCGAGGAGGTCGCGCCGGTTGCCTCGCAGCTGCGGGACACCCGCTGTCTCGTTCAACTCGGCGGTCTGGATCCGGCTACTGCCCTGTCGCCCTTACCGACAGGCGCGGCGGCTGCGGTCGTTCACAAGCTGGTTCACGCCGGACTGTTTGCCGAGTTCAAGGAGCTGCTACAGCGGCTTACGGAGTATCAGAACGCGGTCAAGGGCGTGGACCGGCTGTTCGATTTTAACTCGGAGCAGGCCGAGACCCATGCCAAAATCCTTCACGACAAGGCCAAGCTGCTGGCCGGCAAGCTGTGCAGCGAGTCGGTGCTGCTGGCGGACCTGCCCAAGGAGGTGGAGCAGCTCAAGGGCATCATCGACTACGTGGATTCACTGCCTAAGCTTGCCGAGCCGGTCATCAGGCTGCTCGGCCGTCCCGCCGAGACCCTAGAGGTCTATGCACTGGTGGCGGATGAAGGCGAGAAGCTGGCCTCCGGCCCCGGCGAGCTGTGGCTGCATGCCAATCCGGGACACGCCAAGCCGATCGCCGCAGAGAGGCTGACGGCGGCCCTTGATGAGCGTGACAATCTCTCCCGCTTCGCCGAGGCGGCGCTGGGCATGTTTGCCCTGGAGCGAACGCCTGATCCAGACGCCCTGAAATGGGCGTATCGCACCGTCCAGCAGGGAAAGAACCTTTTCGGCCCCAAGAGCACCGAGTACAAGCGTGCGGTGGACCTGATACGCTCGACCCTGAAAAAGGGCGGCGATTTCTCGAACAAACCCAAGTTCCTGAAGGCGTTGGAGAGCTTCATCCAGTACTGTGAGTGGTGCCAGGAGTTCGAGCACAGTGAGTTCTATCGCGAATCGTTCGGCTTCCTTTTCAAAGGCATGGATTCGAACTGGGGCGCCATGGAAAGACTGGTCCAGTTCTCCCAGGGGCTGCGCAAGAAACTCGGTGACGGCGAGGCCGAGCGCATACTCTCCGATTGGGAGGGACATACCCGCGCCATGGGGCGCGCCAGGGGCGCTTTGCTTGAGGCTGTCAACAAGACCAGGCAGTACAAGGTCGGACGGGATCTGCCCGAGGACATCTGGCGGCAGCCCGTAGTGCAGCTCGCCGACAGCCTGCGACAGTGGCTGAGTCAAGTCGAAGGGGCAATCGAAGCCGTGAGGCAGCCGTGGTGCAACGGCAGGGTGACCCTCGCCGAGGCGCTGGAGGCGGTCACGGGCTACCAGCGGGCAAAGAAGTTTGAGCAGATCGTGCGCTCCCACGCCGCCTTCGAACCGCTGCTCGCCCAGCACTGGAAGGGGGCAGCGACAAAGCCTGAAACCCTGGAAGCGGGCATGTCCTGGGTGGATGCCTGTCTCAAGCAGGAAGGCATGGACCTCAACCTGCTCCGCTGGCTCATGCCGACGGAGCAGGGGGTTTCCCGGCAGCGCCTGGATGCCTTGCTGGACAGGGTCACAGAGTTCAGGACGGTACTGAACCGTCAGTATGGTCAGCTGAAGCAACTGGGAGATTTAAAGCTGCGCTACTGGCTCGGCACCGAGGATCCGTCTCTCGAGGGCTTCAAAGGCAAGCTTTCCGCATGCCTGGAAACGCTGGAATCGCTCCCTTCCATGGCGCGATTGCGGTCCCTGCACGGAGAGCTCGGCAGCCGCGGGTATGGCGCGCTGGTGCAGCTGGTGACCAGCGGCCGGCTGGCGGGTCAGCAGTGCGGATTGAGTCTTGAGTACAGCGTCTACGCGGCCTTGCTGAAGCAGAAGATGTCAGCGAACCCCCTGCTGGCATCGTTCGCAGCGGAGAGCTACGAGAAGCTGCGTGAGCGTTTCGCAGCGCTTGACGGCGAGCTGCTAGCTGCCAGCGGCCAATTTCTCGCGGCAAGGCTGCGTAAGCTGCCTGTGCCCGCCGGGGTCGACCATGGGCCGGTTAACGCCTTCAGCGAGAAAGGGCTGCTGGAACACGAGATGGCGAAGACCTCCCATCGCAGCCCGGTCAGGCAGTTGTTCTCAAGAGCCCCGCAAGCACTACGAGCGCTCAAGCCCTGCTTCTTGATGTCGTCGTTCGCCGTGTCCCAGTATCTGCCGGCTGATCAGACTCCGTTCGACCTGGTGATTCTCGACGAGGCTTCTCAGCTATTGCCCGAGGCGGTGCTCGGCGCCATGGCTCGAGGTCGCAAGGTGGTGGTATTCGGCGACTCCAAGCAGCTGCAACCGATTGCCCTCGCGAACTCGGCCAGTACGGGCGGCCAGGCGCCGCGATCCATCCTGGACGTGTGCCTGCAAAGCTTCCCGCGTCGTTGCCTGCGCCGTCACTACCGTTCCCTGAATCCGGCATTGATCCGATTCTGCAATGAGCATTTCTATGCAAACGAGTTGAGCGTCCCTGCCATTCCGCGGGGCTCGTCGTGGCAGACGGCGATCAAGGCGACCGTCGTCGAGAACGGTCGCTGCGTAAACGGTCGCAACCAGAATGAGGCGGCGGTGGTGATCGCGAACGTCATCCACCACTTTCGACACCGGCCACACCAGAGCCTCGGCGTGGTCACCTTTGGTGAGCGCCAGGCTGAGCTGATCCACAAGCTTCTCGACAAGCGGCGCGCCCAGAGCGAAGACGTTGACCAGCTGTTTCTCGGCAGTCGCGCTGCCGAGCCCCTTTTCGTCAAGGACGTGGGGCAGGTCCAGGGCGACGAGCGGGACGTGATCTTCCTTTCTACGACGCTCGGACCGGACGAGGCAGAGGGTGCGCAGCCCGACTGGCGGGCACTGAACGTCGCCGCGACCAGGGGACGGCAGCGAATAGAGATCTTCAGCTCAATCAGACCACCGCAAGGCGACGCCCAGCCGGGTGCGGAATCCGGGGCTCCGTCGCTGAGCGATTATGTTCGCTACGTCACATCGGGGCAGCTACAGAGTGCTCCGGCTGTTGCCCAGCGTTCTCCCCGGAGCGCGGTTGAGCAGACCCTGGTCGAGGTCATCGAGGAGTCGGGTTTCAATGTGAGCGCGGGGGTGGGGCCGGCAGGCCTTGCCGTGGATCTGGGCGTGGCAAGCGCAGATCGGCCCGACCATTACCTGCTGGGAGTCATGTTCGACGGCCCCGGCTACCATGCCGCGCAAAGCATCAGAGACCGCGACCGGCAGCGGCCGTCCCTCCTCCATGACCGGGGGTGGGTGCTGCACCGTGTCTGGTCAGCAAGCTGGTATCGCACCCACGATGCCGAGGTCGAGAGACTCAGACAGGCGCTGGCAGGCTGCGGGCAGCGGGAAGCAGCCTCCGCCGGTGGGGCTAGCGACAACGCCGAGGACGCTGAGGCGCCCGCGGCGGCGGACTGTGCCGGCGAGCCGGCCATCGTCGAACAGGGGCCAGAGTTGGCCGCCGCACTCGAGCGTTTCTGGGAGAAGAACATTCAGCCGCATCTACCCGATCGGGCGACCAGCATTCTCAGCACCCGGATTATGGAGCGCATCGCAGCCGCGCTGCCTCGGACGGCCGCCGAGTGGGAGTCCGCTGTGCCTGCAGAATTCCGCAGTGACCTGGACGCCCGTCAGTTGGTATTCCTTGACGACATCCTGGCGGTTGTTGCGGACCACGCCTGAGGCCGGCACCGGGAGGTGTGACGGCCGGGGCGCTGGGTCCTGTCCGTCTACTTGAGCTGAATCTTGCCGCCGCCCGGCATCGCGCCTGCACCTCCGAAACCACCCGCGCCGGGCTCCGGAATCACAATGGAAGACGCCGCTTCCCGACGCAGCTGCTCGAGCTCATCCACGGTGTGGTCAACGGCCTTTTGCGCCGCTTCCGGAAACTTGTCGATCGCCTGCGGCAGCGAATCGGCTGGAATCTCAAAAGTGAGCGGCACGGGGCCCATGGCGGTGAGGAGCTGGGCCTGACCCATGAAGAGAACCGGTCGTCCGGTGTCGACCTCACCATTGGTATCCACGGGTGTGAGGCGCCGGATGCTGCCCACTTTGCGGTCAGTGAAAACCTCTTCGAGATAGAGGTCGGCGGGATTCATGGTCGGTGGTGCGGTGAGTTTATCAGTGGTCATGGCTGTAGAGCCTCCCGGTTCCGGTAGTGATTGAACCAGAACCCTACCAGATCCGGCCACCCGACGTCACCGCCCGGCTATCGTCGTGGGCCCGACGGTCACGTCTCTCCCGCTTGCCGGCGGGCCGGAGCGGCGGGCGGCCGAGCGGATTCTTCCGGGGCGCGCCCGCGCGGACCACCGGCCGGCTCTCCGTCGCACCGGGATACGGCTGACGGCCGCCGGGCAGCGGACCGGATCTCTTTGCGCGTCTCGCGTAGTGCTGTTCCCAGTGTCTGGTCCGCGCCGCCCAGTTGGATGGCCTGCTCGATTATCCCCAGGGCGGCTTCGATACAGCCGCGGTCCGCGAGAATCATCGCCAGGTTGTTCAGGGCGGGCAGGTAGCCGGAGTGCGCTGCCAACAGCATCCGGTAGGCCGACTCGGCTGCCGCGTCATCGCCCGCCGCATGCAACGCATTGGCCAGGCCGAACCGGGCCACCACGCTCTCCGGCCAGCGTCGAACGCCGGCATGATAGGCAGGCAGCGCGGCTTTGCCGCCGGCGACATTCTCGAAGTCAGCCGTCGCTCGCAAATACGCGTCGCGATCTACGGGAACGGGGATCTCGCCGGGTTTAAGCACCACGACGCCCCAGCGCCCGCCCCGGCTCCACGTTCTCAGAAAGCGCGAGGCCGGGAGCGTCAGGCGCTCAACTTTGCCGGAACGAAGCAGGATCGCATCGTCATGAGCCGAGTAGCCGATCACCACCGCGTAATGCCACACGGGATAGCTGTCCAGAGCAAGATTCTGCAGCACCACCACGGGCCGGCCGGCCTGCAGCCAGCGGATCAAAGA
>JASJBY010000275.1 GCA_030066245.1 Gammaproteobacteria bacterium | reverse complement strand
CAGGCTGGGCGCCGGCCTCAAGTCACCCGTCGGGTGGCTCTCTCGCCCGGAGCGATTCCCGGATCGTGAATTTTCCACAGACTGGCGGCTGCCTTCCGATTACCCTGGAGTTCGCTGGTGATGACCAGCATCGAAGCGACAACTAAGGGAGATTGACCCCGCCTCCCCCGTGGCGGGGTATCTTTTTTACCACCCTCTTTTCTGGAATCTTCCCTTGCCGTCTAATCCCTGTCCCCGTGGGCCCGGAAGAGCCCGTGGCCCGGCCGCAACACCATCCAGGGACAGAGCGCTTTCACGGGCCCACAAACCGGGCACTTCGGAATGCACCAGCACAGTGTCGACGTGGGTTTGACATATAACTTCTGAACCTGGTGTCGCCGGGTTGTGCTGAGATTCAGCTGCCCGCTGACCCGGTTTTGATCCTGGATGTTCCCGGGTACGAGAGAGACGCGGAGTGTCCGGAGCTCTCCCATGTTCAGCCTTTCGAGTTTTTCCACACCGGCAAGCCTGCCTATGCGACCGGGCCGTCGGCGCTTGCGACCGACAACGTCCTGCTGACCGTCACGGGCAACTATTCGGCAAAACGGATCGCGGTCTGACTGCCTTCGCTATCCCGGCGGAGTCAGCGAAAGAATTCCGGCTGCTGCTCAGACCGGCCCCATCGCACGCCGCGAGATGAAGGCAACTGAGCTCCCCCCGGCACGCCCTGACGCCCCTGTCGATTGTTAAGGCCTATCGTTAAAATAATAACATTCGATTTCACTAATAATTCATCTGGCGCTAAAACTAAGAACGAACCTTACACAACGCCATGACGGCGTAGGAGATAACGTCAATGAATGCTGAAGCCAAATGTCCGTTCTCGGGCACAGCCCATACTCCCGCCACGGGCGGCGGGACCTCCAACCGTGACTGGTGGCCGAACCGGCTGGACCTCAAGATTTTGCATCAGCACACTCCGGCGTCCAACCCCATGGGAGAGTCGTTTGACTACGCCGAAGCGTTCAAGAAGCTCGACCTGGACGCTGTGAAGAAGGACATCTTCGAGCTGATGACCACGTCTCAGGACTGGTGGCCAGCCGACTATGGTCACTACGGACCGCTTTTTATTCGCATGGCCTGGCACAGTGCAGGGACCTACCGCATCGGCGACGGCCGCGGGGGCGCAGGGACAGGCAACCAACGCTTCGCGCCCATCAACAGCTGGCCCGACAACGCAAACCTTGACAAAGCACGCATGCTGCTCTGGCCCATCAAGCAGAAGTACGGCAAGCACATCTCATGGGCCGATCTGCTGATTCTGGCCGGCAACTGCGCGCTGGAGTCGATGGGCTTCAAGACCTTCGGTTTCGCTGGCGGGCGCGTGGATATCTGGGAGCCGGAAGAAGACATCTATTGGGGCTCTGAGGCCGAGTGGCTTGGCGACAAGCGTTACAGAGGCGACCGGGAGCTGGAGAATCCCCTTGCTGCGGTGCAAATGGGCCTCATCTACGTGAACCCGGAGGGCCCGAACGGAAATCCGGATCCACTTGCGGCCGCCCGTGACATCCGCGAGACCTTTGCTCGCATGGCCATGAACGACGAAGAGACAGTGGCGCTCACTGCGGGTGGTCACACCTTCGGGAAATGCCATGGTGCCGGTGATGCAGCGCTGGTCGGGCCCGAACCGGAGGGTGCCGGCATCGAAGAGCAGGGTCTCGGCTGGAAGAGCAGCTTCGGCACCGGAAAGGGCGCTGACAGCATCTCAAGCGGTATCGAAGGCGCGTGGACCAATAACCCCACCCTATGGGACAACGGCTACTTCGACAACCTGTTCGGCTACGAGTGGGAGCTGACCAAGAGTCCCGCCGGCGCCCATCAGTGGGTGCCCAAGGGCGGAGCCGGCTCGGATGCAGTGCCGGACGCCCAGGATCCGTCGAAACGGCATGCGCCCATCATGACCACGGCCGACATGGCCATGCGGATGGATCCGGTCTACGAAGGCATTTCGCGGCGCTTCCATGAGAGTCCGGAAGAGTTCGCAGATGCTTTCGCTCGCGCCTGGTTCAAGCTGACCCACCGGGACATGGGGCCTCGCGCGCGCTATCTTGGCCCGGAGGTGCCGGCAGAAGAGCTCATCTGGCAGGATCCAATCCCGGCGGTGGACCATGAGCTGGTCGACGAGCAGGATGTCGCCGCGCTGAAGGCCAGGATTCTCGATTCAGGGTTGTCAGTCTCAGAGCTGGTTTCCACGGCCTGGGCTTCTGCGTCCACCTACCGCGGCTCCGACATGCGTGGTGGAGCGAACGGTGCTCGCGTCCGTCTGGCGCCGCAGAAGGACTGGGAGGTCAATGAGCCGGCGCAGCTGGCAAACGTGCTTGAAACGCTGGAATCCATCCAGCAGGAGTTCAACAACGCACAGTCTGGCGGAAAGATGGTCTCGCTTGCGGATCTGATCGTTCTGGGCGGATGGGCCGCCATCGAGCAGGCGGCAAAAAATGCAGACTACGAGATTGCCGTGCCCTTCACGCCGGGCCGCGCTGATGCCTCACAGGAGCAGACCGATACCGCGTCCTTCGCGGTTCTCGAACCGGCCGCTGACGGCTTTCGCAATTATCAGAAAGCCCGTTTCAGCGTATCGGCGGAAGAGCTGCTGGTGGACAAGGCGCAGCTGCTCACGTTGACGGCCCCGGAGATGACGGTGCTCGTGGGCGGCATGCGTGTCTTGAACGCCAACTTCGCTCAAGCCAGGCATGGCGTCTTCACGGACCGGCCGGAGACCTTGACCAATGACTTCTTCGTGAATCTGCTCGACATGCGCACAACGTGGAAAGCTACCTCGGAGGACGACGAAGTGTTTGAGGGTCGAGACCGGCTATCGGGCGAGCTCAAGTGGACCGGGACCCGTGTGGACCTCATCTTCGGCTCGAACTCCCAGCTTCGCTCGCTCGCAGAGGTTTACGGATCCGCCGACGCTGAGGAGAAGTTCGTCCAGGATTTCGTGGCGGCCTGGGACAAGGTGATGAACCTGGATCGCTTCGACGTTTCCCGGTCCTAGCCGTCCGTTGTCGGGAGTTTTCGATAAGCGCTGGCGGATCTCATAAGCAGGCTCGGGTCGCCGTTTCAGCGGAGTCTGAGGCGGCGCCCCCTTGTCGGGCGGTGCGTCTGGTGGATTGACATGGCTGCTCGAGACTTTGCAGGCGCGATACAGTGATAGTCTCGAACCTTTCTGATGAATGCTCCAGGCGTTGAGTCAGTCCTGCGGAGGCGCAACGTGCACCGAATACAGGCCATTGAAAGTCCGGGAAGGTCGGGCAATGCAGTGCAGAATGCTGTTTGGCGGACGCGAGCCCCGGGTGTTGCCAAGCAGATGGCGTTGTTATGGAGCGGGTATCTGCTGATGGGCCTAGGCTTTGCCGGCATCCTGCTGCCCTTGATGCCGACGACCGTATTCTGGATTGGGGCGGCCGTGTGTTTCGCGAGAAGTTCACCCGAGCGCTACCGGCGTTTGGTGGGGCATGGTCGAAGAGGGCAAGTCATCCGGAACTTCCTGGAGCACGGGGTCATTCCGACGACAGGGAAGTGGGTGGCCACACTTGGCATGCTGATGTCAGCGACGCTCCTGTGGTACGCGCCGTTGGGTAACGTGGCAACAATGGTCGGGCTATTGGGAATCCTTTCCGCCGCGACTTACGTCATCACGCGACCGGAATCGTTTCCGCCCGAGTAGACGGTTGGACCGGCGTATAGCGTCGTTCGGTTCAGGTCAATAAGCGCTGCTCCACGAAGGAGAGAACATCCCTTCGAGCAGCCACGCATGATGGAGCGTTTACATCCCGAGGCGCCGCCGGGCCACCTGCACACTGCCCTAAGCAAACACCAATGCCGGAAAGCGCTTCACATTTTGCGCGTTCGTGCCCGGCACCTCCACACGTAGCCGCTTGTGCGGCTTGAGCAGAGGTGCCAAGCACGGGGGATACGGGCGCCCCGTCAATTGTTGAACTCGGTTACGAAAATGGGAATCACCGTCACGTAGCCAATCATGATGACGCTGAACACAAAATGGAGTTCCGCAGAAGCTTCGAACACGCCCAGGATTCCAATATAAGGCTGTACCAGGCCGTACAGAATGAATGCTATCGCCGACAACAGTATGACGTACCATTTCTTGTTGTCGTTGAAGATGCCCAACACGACCTGAAGGGCCAGGCAAAGGCCGATGACGAAGAACGGGACCCACTCCGGCAGGTCGGCGGACGCAGAGGAAAGCAGGGGATAGAGGCCCGTAATGGTGGTGTAGATCGCCATCGTACGTGCCGGAACCAGCTCTCGCAGCCGTCGCAGGTAATCGCCAAAGATGGAAGACATGATGAGTACTCCTTTTCCCGTCGCTCAAGGTGCCGAACAGTCAGCACAGGGCCATGAGGCCATGCAACCGATTGGCGGCGGTTCGAAGTTGTTACCTGACCCACAACAGGTCAAGTAACGACTCGCCCGTTCACAGACGAGTGTGATCGAAAGCGGCTTTCATGGGAATAGGCATGGCTGTGAATGTTCCGCGAAATATCGGTGCTTATTCCCGCAGGGGCAAGCTGTAGCTATGTCTTAAGGGGGATGGGTCCAGATGCAAAGCCAGAGTGGGCCAAAAACCGGATAGGACAGGTTGTTCACAAGTAAGTCCGGCTCGGTGAAGCCAATGTGTTGAGTTTGCCAACATAATCTGCGATCCGAGGTCCGCCTGGTGAGAAATCTGGGCTATAGCAGTCTCTCCAGTATCTTCAACCAACCGCTCGCCACGACGCTGGATGTTGCTCCCTCCAGAATGCGCTTTAGGGTGGCGAGTGCGGCACGTATAAAGGAACGGTCCGGCCGCGGCTGGGTGAGTTGGGACTGGAGGGAATGCACGACAGCTTCCAACTCGGCGAGGCGGTGGGCAGACAGCGTCGATTGCAATTCCGCGTGTCCAGCAGAGATACGATCGAGGAGTTGCCTGACTCGTGTCAGGTCGTTCAGGTTATAGTGGGTCGACTGGTCGATATGGACGCTGGCATCGTTGGATAGGTCGCCGACGCTGCCGACCTGTTCGATGCAACCGATGTTGATCTGCGGCGCTTTGCTCATGGCACCTTTCATCACATCTCGCAGTACTTCTATCTGTGCCTCGAACTTCACTCTCAGGGCGTGTTCCTCGACGAGGCGACGCTGAACGGCCTGAAGCTCTTGTGCTTCCGCTGTCAGATCTGCGCCGAGACTTCCAGGGTCCCGGTCGCCGGGTTGATCGACAACGACAGTGGCTTTCGCTCCGCCTGGAGCGTCTTCAATGGATTGCAGCCGCAGGACGCAGCCCGGGTTCTGGGCTTCAAGCTCCTGCAAGAGCATCGGGAGAGAGATGATCTCGGTACGACGGATACCGCCCGCGTAGTACAACTCTATCTTTACGCCCTCCGCGTAGAGGCGTTCAAATTCGCCCGAAGCGCAATGTGTCGGCTCCTTGCCATCACGGTCCCAGAATGCGTGCTGGCATTTCAGGCCTTTGATGGACCATCCGCTCCTGTGTGTCTCCCAGAGCAGGGCGGCAGTCAACTCTGTGTCATCCAGCGTTGCGTCGATGAGGTTTGCGCCCCGGAGATCTGCGTCATGCAGGTCCGTCCCGGCGAGGACTGCGCCTGCCAGATTAGCCTGCGTGAGATTGGCTCGAGTGAACGTTGCTCCCATGATATCCGTGTGAGCGAGCTCAACCTTGGAAAGGTTTGCACCGCTGAGGTCGGCGTCCTTCAGTTTCGTCTGCGCGAGATCTGTGTTTCGAAGGTCGGTCCCGCCAAGGTTTGCGGCAGTGAGATTTGCGCTGTGCAGCTTCGTCCCCGTAAGTTCGGTCCCGCTGAAGTTCGACTTGCTGGCGTTTGCACCACTGAGATCGGCCAGCCGGAGAGTGGCGCGGGCAAGGTTGGCTTCTCTGAGGTCGCAGCCACTGAAGTCTACGCCTGTGAAGTCGGTTCCACTCAGGTTGGCACCCCGTAGGCGGGAGTTGTTGAATGCGGCGGGAACGGCTCGACCGGAGATTTCTCCCACGACGTTGACGTTTCTGAGGTCTGCATGATTGAGGACGGCGCCGGACAGGTTCGTCCCGCCTAGATCAATTTCGGAGAAGTTCAGTCCTTCCAGCATCGCTTCGTCGAGACGTGCAAAGCTGAGGTTCTCGTCTCCGCTCAGTTGGCAGGACCTCAGGTCGGCCCCGGAGAGGATGCTATGGCTGAGGTCGGCATGGCGGAAGTCGGCGTCAGTCAGGTCCGCTTTCAGGAATCCGGCCCCCTGGAGTCCTGCCTGGCGAAAACCTGCGCCGTGCAAGCTCGCGTTCTCAAACTGGGCCCAGGCCAGGTGTGCACCCGTCAGATCCGCTTCGCGGAGATCTGCGCCCGAGAAGTCCGCATATTGCATGTCCACCTGTCGGAGGACGGCTCTGCGAAGGTCCGCCTGGGTCAAATCGAGCCGGCCGAAGAATGCTCCGGTAGGGCGGACGCTGCCGCCGAACCACATGCCGCTCAGGTCAGCTTCCACAAGGTCGGGTCGAACGTCCGGATTCATGCTTCGCCATTCATTCCAGGCGTTCCTGCCTCGCTTCAATATGGCTATGTGCTTCTGATTTGCCACGTTCTTGGATACCGGTTCCAAGTTGAGGATCAAGGACACGTGTCATCGAGAAGGTGGCTGTGCCGCAGAGTCGCGGATGACCGCAAGCAGTACCGCGGGCTATTCTGATCTCCACCCCGCCCGCCCAGTCCCCGGCCGGGTCCCACACCAGCTTTATCGCCGTTTGTGATCGATATTTCCGAACGCCATTAAGCTGTTACGTCAGGGTTTCAAGTTGTGCCACGCGCATCGGCTCTGATGCCGCTCATCCGCACTGTGTAGTGGTCAGGCGATATAGTGTGCGCTCACTAACTGAGCGGCTGAGCGGGTGGGGCACGTGCTGCCCCGGGTGCCTGCCGACGCTTGTGGTGGAACTCCTGGATACAGGGATCAGCGACGGGGCTCGCCTTCGCCGTAAGACGGCAAGCTTGCGACGGTTCAGGGCGCCCGGGTCCGGGGATGTTGTCGGCGCGTCCTGTTGGCTGGTCGCCGGAGTCCTATGTCATACTGCCACCATGTCGAACGAGGGGCGCAACATGGTTAACGGGGGTGTCTTCATCGCCGTCGAAGGCATAGACGGGGCCGGGAAGACGACGCAGGTCAATCTGCTGGCCGACGCGCTGCGCCGGGGCGGTGAAACGGTGGTGACGTCGAAGGAGCCCACCACCGGCGAATGGGGCCAGAAGATCCGCGCCTCTGCAATGACCGGGCGGCTGTCGCCGGAAGAGGAGCTGGAAGCGTTCATCCGTGACCGCGAGGAGCACCTGGAGCACACTGTGCTGCCTTCCCTAGAAGACGGGAAAGTGGTCATTCTCGACCGTTATTTTTACTCCACGATTGCATACCAGGGACCGCGACTGGGCGATGTGGAACGCCTGGACCGGGACGTGAGGGCGCTCGCCGAGACCCCGGACCTGGTGATACTCCTGGACGTGGATCCCGCCCTATCTCTGGTGCGAATCAAGCAGCGCGACGGTGCGCCGAACGCCTTCGAGCAGGTGGATGCTCTGCGTGAAGTCCGAAAGGTATTCAACCAGCTCGCCCGGATGGATCCCGTGATACGCACCTTCGACGGGAGTCATTCCGTTGAGGCGTTGCGTGAAGAAATCCTGCAGGTTGTCGTCGACGAGACAATGCGCGAGAAGCGGTGTGCCGTATCTCACGGATGCCAGGATGTGACGCACTGCACGTACAAGATGGCCGGGACATGTGCCTGGTGGCAGCTTCGCCAAGACTTGCTTCCGGGTGGAGAGCCATCGGCGGTTGCCGGTTAGT
>JASJBY010000274.1 GCA_030066245.1 Gammaproteobacteria bacterium | reverse complement strand
GCGCTCTGAAACCGTCAAAACCACTGTGACGGAGTACGAGAGGGCTGTGCGGACCGTGACTGGACTCCAGCGTTCGGCGGGGACGCAAGGTCGGGGAGAAGTTAGGCCGTCGTATAAGGAAACCGGGGCCTAAGCCCCGGTTACCGAACGGACAAGGGAGGAGGGGGGTTCCGTTCAACCCCTGTATCGGCGCTCTCGGAGTAAACTTTAACCCGCCCAGGGATGGCATCTGCTTCAGGCATTGGCCCGATATAAAAGGAGGGTAAAACAACATATTGCGCAGATAACCTGATATTTCTATTGGTTTTTTGAGGCGCTGCACGAGCGTGTCGGATGCTTACCTGGACATCGCGGGAATATCGAACATGTCTTTAATTAAACCCTTCGCCGGGCTACGCCCGGCACCTGGAAAAGCGGTCGAGGTGGCCGCTCCGCCTTACGATGTGCTGAGCACGGATGAGGCACGTATCAGGGCGGCCGGCAAACCCTGGAGCTTCCTGCATATCTCGCGTCCCGAAATCGACCTGCCAGAGGACACGGATCCATACTCGGCCCAGGTGTATGTGAAAGGGGCCGAGAACTTCGAAAGGATGCGGGACGAGGGCATCCTGCTGACGGACGAGGCTGCGGGCTACTACCTCTATCGGCTGGTGATGGGCAAACATACGCAGACCGGCCTGGTGGTGGCTGCTTCGGTAGGCGCATACGACCGCAACCGCATCCGCAAGCACGAATACACCCGGCCGGATAAAGAGGACGATCGGGTTCGGCAGATAGACGCCCTGAACGCCCATACCGGGCCGGTGTTTATGACCTACCGACATTCGGACAGGGTTGACCGGATTGCGGCCGAGGTGGCGGCGGCTCGGCCTGCGGTGGATATGACCGCTGACGACGGTGTTCGCCATACCCTCTGGGTGGTAGACGAGCCAGCTCTCGTCGATGAGCTGACGGCGGCTTTCGAGGCCATGGAGTGTCTGTACATCGCAGATGGACATCATCGCTCGGCGGCTGCTTCGCGTGTCGCCGCCATGCGCAAACAGAGGAACCCGGCTCACACGGGAGATGAGGGCTACAACTACTTCCTTGCCGTGCTGTTTCCGGATGACCAGATGCAGATTCTGGATTACAACCGGGTCGTGCGAGACCTGAACGGGTTGCCTCCGCAGGCCTTCATGCAACGTGTCCGGGAATGCTTCGAGCTGCAGTCCAGCGCAAACCCGGTCAAGCCTGGACGACACGGCGAGTTTGGCATGTACCTGAACGGTCAATGGTACCGCCTGACTATCGCTTCAGAGCGCATCCCGACACAGGATCCGGTGGCCAGGCTGGACGTTAGCCTGCTGGCGGACCATCTGATCGAGCCCATCCTGGGCATCGGGGATCCGCGCCGCGACAGACGCATTGAATTCGTAGGTGGCATCCGGGGACTTCCGGAGCTCGAGCGGCGCGTAGACTCGGGTGAGATGGCCGTCGCCTTCTCCCTGTTTCCTACTCGTTTGCAAGACCTCATGGCGGTAGCCGACGCTGAGCAGGTGATGCCTCCCAAGTCCACCTGGTTCGAACCGAAGCTGGCGGACGGATTGATTTCCCATTCTTTAGACCGGTGAAATGGGTCTCTACAGGCGCTCCATGATGTGGGTTCCCGGCACTGATGTAACCAGCGCGGGTCAGGTCTGTGGGCCGCCCCCGCTGGGTCTCGACAGGCCTTCGACTCCCACGCGAGTCATGCTAGCAGGGGCACCTTGCTGGCCTTGCCCGGTACCTCCTTGACCAGTCTCGGGACGAGATAGCCGGGGAGACGTTTGCGCAGCGCTTCCACGAGGCCCACGGCTTCCCCATCTTCCACGGCGAAATGCGCCGCGCCGTAGACCCGGTCAAGCTGGTGCAGGTAATAGGGCAGTACGCCGGCAGAGAACAGTGATTCACTTAGTGCCGCCAAGGTATCCACGTTGTTGTTGACCTCCCGCAGCAGAACCGCCTGGTTCAGCAGCGTCAGTCCATGCGCGGCGAAGCGGGCGAGTGCTGTCCCGACTTCATCGTCGAGCTCGTTGGGATGGTTTACATGGACCACGACCACGACCCTGAGCCGTGTTGCCGTCAACCAGCTGAGCAACGCCGTGTTCACTCGGCTTGGCAGCACGATGGGCAGACGGGTGTGGATGCGCAGGCGCTGAACGTGCTTCAAGGCCGCCAGCCTGGTCGCCAGCGGCGCAAGCTTCTCGTCCACAAGGCACAGGGGATCTCCGCCACTCAAGATAACTTCTCGGATCCCTTCGTCGCGGGCGATATAGTCCAGCGCCTGGCGCCATTCGTCCTCTTGAGCCCGGGCACGACCATACGGGAAATGGCGCCGGAAACAATATCGGCAGTGAACGGCGCAGGCCCCTGTGGTAACGAGCAGAACCCGGCCCGGGTACTTGTGCAAGACCCCGGCGCCGCGCATGGCAAGCAGATCGCCCACCGGATCGGTACCGTAATCCGGCACCGCCCGCTGCTCATCATCCAGCGGCAGGACCTGTCGCAAAAGCGGGTCCTGCGGATCGGCCTTCCGCATTCGACGCACGAAGCTTCGTGGTACACGCAGGGGAAACTGAATCGATGCATCAAGCAGCTTGACGCCTGGCGCGTCGGCCGGCAGCTCCAGCTCTGCCAGCAGCTCCAGCGGATTCCTGATGGCGGCGGCGAGCTCCGCCTGCCAGGTGGGGATACTACGGGTTATCATAAGCGCGAGCGGACGAGGCACGAGTATATGCTGCCAGAAGCATGATATCGGGTTTCAATCCCGCCGCATGCATCCGAGTACGGCATTGAACCGAGGAAAGACATGGCGAGCATAGGCATGAACGACCTGCGGGTCGGCGTCAAGATCATCATCGAGGCCGATCCCTGCGTCATCCTGGAGTCAGACCTGGTTAAGCCAGGCAAAGGCCAGGCATTCACCCGCATCAAGTTTCGCAATTTGAAGACCGGGCGAGTGCTTGAGCGCACCTTCAAAGCCGGTGACTCGGTGGAGGTCGCGGATGTGATTGATACGGATCTACAGTACCTGTACGCAGACGGCCAGTTTTGGCACTTCATGGATCCAGCCAGCTACGAGCAGCACTCCGCGGACAGCCAAGCGGTGGGAGAAGCGGCCAAATGGCTGAAAGAGCAGGACGTATGCGCAGTTACGCTCTGGAATGGCGCCCCCATCACGGTCAGCCCGCCTAATTTTGTCATCCTGCGCGTCGTCGAAACCGACCCCGGCGTGCGTGGAGACACGGCCTCAGGAGGTACCAAGCCGGCTACTTTGGAAACGGGGGCGATCGTGAAAGTCCCCTTGTTCCTGGAGCAGGGAGAAGTCATCAAGGTGGACACCCGGACCGGCGAATACGTATCCCGGGTCAAGGACGGCGACCAGTAGCGCTTTCCTTGACCGGTTTCCCTTCGAACCAGGGGCAGCTTGCGCCCACCGAATGACGGTAACGCGCCCCACCTCATGCGCGCGCTGCGCCGATGACTGGCGGCCGACCGCCAGCCGGGATTTGCTGCGTCTGCGAGCTCAGATGCTTGCCCGCATCAGGATGTTTTTTGCCGAGCGAAATGTGATGGAGGTCGAGACGCCCCTTTTGTCCGCTTCCACGGTGACCGATCCCCACCTGGCCAGCTTGAGTACCCGTTGCCGACCGCCAGCACGGGATTCGGAGCAGCGTGTGTATCTGCAGACCTCCCCGGAGTTTGCCATGAAGCGCCTGCTCGCTGCGGGCAGTGGGCCGATTTTTCAGATTTGTAAAGCGTTCCGGGATGGTGAAGCGGGGCGCTGGCATAATCCGGAGTTCACCCTTCTCGAGTGGTATCGGCCGGGCTACGACCATCTTCGGCTAATGGACGAGGTCGAGGAACTGGTAGGCGGACTTCTTCGGAGACCCACTGCCAGGCGCATGACCTATGCCGAAGTCTTCAAGACCTGTGTCGGCGCCGACCCTTTCGCGGCGGGCGAGCGAGCGCTGGCACGCCTGGCCGTGGACTTGGGGCTGTCGGCGGAGAGCGCCGCAAAGCTGGATCGAGCCGGCTGCCTGGACTTCGTCTTCTCCGCGGGCGTCCAGCCGGCGCTGAGAGAACTTGGCTGTGTGCTTATCCGCGATTTCCCGGCCAGTCAGGCTGCGCTCGCTCGAGTTAGTCCACACGACCGACGCGTGGCTGAGCGTTTCGAGATGCTGGTGGACGGCATTGAGCTGGCGAACGGCTATCACGAGTTGAGCGATGCGGGAGAGCAACGCAGCCGTTTCCTGCGCGATCTCGCAACAAGGAAGCGCCTGGGCGCAACGGAGCCGCCACTCGATGAACGCCTGCTCGCGGCACTTGAGCACGGCCTGCCTAAGTGCGCGGGCGTTGCCGTGGGAGTCGACCGGCTGTTAATGCTGGCCGCCGGGGTGACCGACATCCGGCAGGTGCTGGCCTTCCCCATTGACCGGGCCTGAAGCAGGGACTCCCGAGGACGGTCTCGCGGCGCCCCTCGGGCCTCGCCGGCGGTGCTTGCCACAGACCGCCAAAGACGCCAGCGTCCGCCGCGTGGCGGCTGCCGGGTGCCGCGACGGAACGCTCGCGGACGTGAAACCTGTCGGGTTCCCCCACCCTCGTCCGGGATCAGGCATCCGTTATCGGTTAAGCATATGCGGTGGGGGCCGTACCGGCACGAGCCACTGGGACACGCCGTGAATACCTCCCTGTAGGCTCGACGGCCGCTATCCCTGCGGCCGACGGTCCCGGCCACTCATGCCGGTGCGGCCCTAAACGAACACCAATCCGGGATCAGGGGCACTGCCGATGGCCGTGGACCCGTCCGGTTACCGGCCATGCATCATCGGTCTTCGCTCACCCTCCGGCCTCGAGCTCGGTAGTTATCGGGAACAAGCACCGTGTTGACCGGCGTGCGTGAGTCGTCGGCTTGGGGATAGTCCAGGGTGTAATGCAAACCACGGCTCTCCTTGCGCTCGAGGGCCGAGCGTATGATGAGCTCAGCAACCAGGACCAGGTTCCGGAGCTCGATCAGGTCGTTGGTTACCCGGAAATTGCCATAGTACTCTGCGATTTCGTGGGTCAGCAGGTCCGCCCTTCGTCTCGCTCGTTGCAGGCGTTTGGTGGTTCGAACGATGCCCACGTAGTCCCACATGAAACGGCGGAGCTCGTGCCAGTTGTGGGCCACGACAACCTCTTCGTCGGAGTCGGTGACCCGACTTTCGTCCCACTCCGGCAATTCTGCGGGGGGAGACGCCCGGACCAGGTCGGCGCGGATGTCGCTGGCTGCCGCCTCCGCGAACACCAGGCACTCGAGCAGGGAGTTGCTGGCCATGCGATTGGCGCCGTGCAGGCCCGTGTGGGAGACCTCACCCACGGCATAAAGGCCCAAGAGGTCGGTCCGTCCCCTCAAGTCGGTCATTACGCCGCCGCAGGTGTAGTGGGCGGCCGGCACGACCGGTATCGGCTGGGTTGCCATATCCACCCCGAACGCCCTGCACCGGGCATAGATGTTGGGGAAATGCTGCTTGACGAAGTCAGGCGACTTGTGCCGGATGTCCAGGTAGACGTACTCACTGCCCAGCCTCTTCATCTCGTGGTCAATCGCGCGGGCGACGACGTCCCGCGGGGCGAGCTCGCCCCGCGGGTCGAACCTGTGCATGAAGGGCCCGCCGTCCGGCAGCAGCAGCCGACCGCCCTCGCCGCGAACCGCCTCGCTGATCAGAAAAGACTTGGCCTCAGGGTGGTACAGACAGGTGGGATGGAACTGAATGAACTCCATGTTGGCCACCCGGCAACCGGCACGCCAGGCCATGGCGATGCCATCACCCGTGGCCACATCGGGATTGCTGGTGTAGAGGTACACTTTCCCCGCGCCGCCGGTCGCCAGGACCACGGAGCGGGCGCGAAACACCTTCACCTTGCGGTCCTGGCGGTCGTAGATGTAGGCGCCTAGGCAGCGATTATCGGTGAGCCCCAGCTTGGCCCCGGTGATAAGGTCCAGGGCGAGATGATGCTCGAAGACAGTCACGCTGGGCCGCGTCCGGGCCTCCTCGGCGAGCGTGCTCTCCAGCGCGTAGCCGGTTGCATCAGCTGCGTGAATGACCCGCCTGTGACGATGACCGCCCTCGCGGGTCAGGTGATACCCTACTGTGCCGTCCGGGCGGCGCTCGCGCGTGAAGGCAACG
This sequence comes from Gammaproteobacteria bacterium, assembly GCA_030066245.1. Taxonomy (GTDB): domain Bacteria; phylum Pseudomonadota; class Gammaproteobacteria; order JAABTG01; family JAABTG01; genus JASJBY01. The sequence goes on along the minus strand of JASJBY010000274.1, from coordinate 1,697 downwards.
CCTTGGGCAATGAGCCAGTCGATGGCGGCGCCGCTGTGCTCGACCGTGAAGCGCACCGTATCCACGTCGCAGAGGCCGGCCCCTGCGTTAAGGGTGTCGTCCACGTGGGATGCCAGAGAGTCTTCCGGGTCGAGAACGACGGAAATGCCTCCCTGTGCCCAGAGCGTGGCGCCGTCCGTGAGCGCTGCTTTGGAAACGACAGCGACTGCGGCGTCATCAGCCAGGCGCAGGGCGAGGCTAAGTCCAGCCGCTCCGCTGCCGATAACCAGTACGTCTGCCTGATATTGCAGGGCCATCTCCGGGTCGTTCACCATTGGACCGGACAGCGGCGGTTTCTGGCTGGTAGCGCCTGCGGCAGGCGTTGGAAACCGGCGCCGCCGACCCAATCTCGCATATAATAATAAACCGAAATCACTTGCGAACTATCCGGGAACGCTTATGTCTACGACCTTAGGTAGCTGGCGCGCACCGGTCATGAGGAGTCGGCCGGTTGGGCGAAGAGGGTGTTGACAAGGCGCTCGTTAAGCGCGTTCAGAGCGGTGATAAGGAGGCTTTCGACGTGCTGGTTCTCAAATACCAGCACAAGCTCGTGAAGCTGATATCGCGTTACATTCGGGATCCATCCGAGGTAATGGACGTCGCTCAAGAATCTTTCCTCAAGGCGTATCGTGCGCTGCCGAATTTTCGCGGCGATAGCGCTTTTTACACATGGCTGTACCGCATCGCCATAAACACGGCAAAGAATTACCTGGTCGCTCAAAGTCGTCGGCCACCCGACGATGACGTCAATTCCACGGAGGCGGAGCAGTATGACGGCGAGTCGGACCTGAAAGAAAACGCGACCCCTGAACGGTTGCTGCTTCGGGATGAGATTGAGCAGACAGTCGTCGATGCCATCGAGCAGTTGCCAGAGGATTTGCGCACAGCGATTACCTTGCGGGAGTTGGAAGGGTTGAGCTACGAAGACATCGCCATCGCGATGGATTGCCCCATCGGCACGGTTCGGTCCCGCATCTTCCGCGCAAGAGAAGCCATAAACAGACGCCTAGAACCACTGTTGGACTAAAGGAATCTGGAAGCCAATATGACTGATGACATACGCGAACGGCTGTCGGCCCTGGTCGATGGAGAAATGAAGGAGCAAGAGGCGGTCAGTCTACTCGACCGCCTCAACCGAGACCCGGGCCTGAAACAGACCTGGGAGCGTTATCATCTGGTGAGCGATGTGATGCGCAACAACCTTCCTCCGGTGCCGAGCGTCGATCTGGTGGATCGGGTCCGGCGTTCGCTGCACGACGAGCCAGTAGTGCTCAGGCCGGCTCACCGCGACGCAGCCAGTCTCAAGCCGGTCGCCAGCCTGGCTCTTGCGGCCTCCATAGCGGTAGTTGCGGTGCTCGGCTTTCGCGGCTATCTCGGCTCACCGAAAGCGCCCGACGCCACGGTCGCGCATGCCGAGTTAAATCAGGGGGCTAATGCGGATTCTGCAGGAATGCGGTGGGATGTGGACCGTCCCGACGTGGAGCAGCGCTTGAACGCCTATCTGGTGAATCATAACGGCCACACCGGGACCGGCATGAGTGGCGTCATGCCTTATGCCAGGATCGTCGCCTACAACGGTGGGCGTTGAACACCAGCCCACGCTGTGCCGACCGGGCACAGCGTGGGCTGCTTTCCCCGCCACAGTGATTGTCGTCGCG
>JASJBY010000273.1 GCA_030066245.1 Gammaproteobacteria bacterium | reverse complement strand
TATGCGATGTCCCTGCAGCTGTCGATCGTTGTCGCTCTGCTGGTCGGGGTGTTCGTCTACGACTTCAACTTCATCCGGTCTGACCAGTCACTGGTACTTGACGTTCAGGAGAGGGACTGGGTAACCAAGGCGTTTATCTTGGGCGGTGTTCTACTGGTGGTTCAGGGATTCGAGACCTCACGTTTTCTCGGTGAGAAATACAGCGCCGAAATGCGTGTAAGAACCATGCGCAACGCACAATTGATATCTGGTGCCCTGTATATCGTGTCAGTCATCGTACTGTTGCCTGTCGTGCAGCACCTCGACCTTGCGCACGTTCAGATCGCGGAAATTGTTGCTGCGACCGGACTTGTCGCCGCGGTACTGCCGCTGATGCTGATCGTCGCTGCAATTATGAGTCAGTTCAGTGCGGCGGTTGCTGACACCGTTGGCGCAGGGTCGCTGGCGAGTGAGAGCAGCAAGGGAAAGCTGTCGACAAACAAAGGCTATCTGGTGGTGTCTTTCCTGGCAATCGTGCTGATCTGGGCGGCAAACCTGCTGGAAATCATTTCCGTCGCATCACGTGCGTTTGCAACGTATTACATGATGCAATGTTTCGTTGCCATAATCGCCAGCTATTACAGTTTCGACCGAAAGACCCATCGCCTGAACCTTGCGCGATTTTCAGCTCTAGCAGGGATTCTGGCGTTTATCGTGGTCTTCGCCATACCAGCGGAATAGACACGTCCGGCGTGCAGTTAATGAATGTAACAGGCGGCTCGAACTTAAGACAGAGCTGGAGCAATCGCTTAGACAAACACAGCTTGTTGGGATGATGTAAATTGATGGGGAGAATAGATGAAGATTCTCGTATGTGTTGACCTGTCAAAGTCGACAGAAATTATCGTCGACAAAATCGAAGAGCTAAGCAAACCGCTCTCAGCCCGTGTCTGGCTGCTGCACAATGCAGTACCGGAACCGGATAAGATTGAATTTAAGGTAGATCCTATCGCAGCGCGCGAATCACTGGCGAAGAAATTTCATGTCGAGCATCTCGAGATCCAGAAGCTGGCGGAGCGACTGCGCAAGGCAGGGGTGGAAACGACGGCCCTGCTCGTTCACGGTAAAACGCTCGATGTGATACTCAAGGAAGCTGCAGACCTGGATGTCGATATGATTGCTGTCGGCTCCCATGGACGCGGCGCAATGTATCAGCTCCTCGTGGGTAGCATCAGTGAGGATGTGCTGCACAGGTCCCGCTTGCCGGTCCTCGTTATTCCGACCCGGAAACACGGCTGAGCCCGAATAGCTAGCCCGGATAGATATCGCAAAAGAGGTACAGGGCCATGCCGGCCCCGGAATGAACGACGAAGTTCTTGCCGTACTGCTGGGATATGAGGCGGGGTATAGCGGCACCGGTCGGTCGTCGAACTGACCTGCCAGGTGGCTCTGACCGGCAACCCCGTGCCCGACTACGCCTAGCCACCCGCCCGCTTGCGCGCTCTTCCCGTTGCGCCGACGATCAGGCCAGCCGCTACGGAAGCCAAACCGCTGGCGCCGCAGCCGTGGCTGGCCTTCCAAAGCACTGGGGTTCGGTTAGGGCTGTACCGGCACGAGTGGCCGGGACCGTCGGCCGCAGGGATGGCGGCCGTCGATCCTACAGGGAGGTATTCACGGCGTGTCCCGGCGGCTCGTGCCGGTACGGCCCCCACCGCGAATGCTCAACCGATCACGGATACCTTACCGGGTGGCCTGGCTCACGCGAACAGTCCCGTCTGGGGCGGCGCCCGGCACGACGGGCGCCGGGTAGGCTCTGGCGCGCCGCCTTTCGCATCCATGTGGGTGAGGACCTTCTCAGTCCGCCAGCCGATTCTCCGTTAAGACGATAATCCTTACAGCCAAGTTTGCCGAGAATGTTTGTCCGCTTTGCAAGAATCACCTGCAAATCAGCGGCCCGAGTCTGGCCGGCAGCAAAGGGACAGGTACCGACCTAAGAGCTGAAATCCGCCGCGCTTGGGGCCGTCCCCGGGAGAAGCCCGATGGGCTCGCGTCCCGGCCGTGGGAGAACTGCTATCGTGCAGGCTGATAAGCACCACGCGACCAGAGCCTGCCGGCGCTAGCTGCCACCGCTCATGCAGCTGTCACCGGTTCGAACTGAAGACCATAGTCGCGGCAGCAACTGAGAAATTCGCGGGTGCTGACCGGCATCGACACGCGGGCCCGGGCGAGGTCGGAAACAAGCCGCATCCCCTGGTGCAACAGACGCATTCCGGCCGCCGCGAGATGACGCTCTTCCTCGCCGGCGGTCGCCGGCAGCCGGGGCTGGGATTCGGCAAGCTTGTCGCCCGTCACCACCAACGAGGGCCAGACTTCGAAGATCACAGGGTCTGTCCTGAGTGTCTCGCACTTTTCGCGCGCCGCGCGGGTGAATGCACGGACCTTGCCTTCGATCTGCGGAAAGAACGAGCTGGCCCGGAGACAGTCCACGAGGCCGTCACCGATGGCATCGATGTCGCGCATGGCCTGGGCAATCTTGATGTACCGGCTCTCGTAGAAGGCTTCGATGGGCATCGAGAACGCCTTCAGCGGCTCGCCCCAAAGCTCGTCAATGCCCTCGTCCCCGTGGCGATGCTTCACCGTCCTGCCGAACTCCATGGCTTCCATCAGGCATCGACCGCATTCGCGCATCAGCTCGTTCTCCGCTGTCATCGCGACGCCGGATTCCTGCAACTCCACCGCGGCCCGGAAGATGTCGGTTGCCCTGTTGAACAGGGCGCCGGCCAGCATCGCCCCTTTGACCCTTTTTCTATCTTGATCCGTCTCTCCCTCGTAGGCTGCTCTCGCCTCGTTCAGGCGCGAGCCGGGCATATTGATTCCATGCTCCACGTGGTTGAAAAGACGCCTTGTCAAAGCCGCTATGAGCTGCTTCTTGGCAGCCAACGAGTCCTTCGGTGGCTCGTACCACTTGATCCAGTAGCCGTCGTAGAACACGCATGGTTTGCCCGCGATATCCCGCCGGCTTCCGTTGCTCACCGCCTTCGACACACATGCACTCCCAAGTTCGATTGGAGAAACAGCTGGTATCTACTAAAAGTTTAGAGGATACGCATCGATTCCATCGCTGATTGACCGAGCAGCGGCGAAACCGGGAGCATGAAGGAAGCATTGAAAGATGCCATCCATCGACAACGGGTGGCACTGGCGGAGCAGCTGTCCAAGCCGCTGGCAGAGCTGGCCGGCAGGGCCGCGGCTGTCTGGGGATCCCGCGAGGAACTGGACATGGTGCTGCAATGCGGTTGCCCGGACGTACCTAACTGCCTGTTTCTATATGCCCTGGATACCAACGGCATTCAGCTCAGCGACAACGTCAGCAAGGGTGGCCTGCTGCCAGAGCATTACGGGCGAGATCGCTCCCAGCGCCCCTACATGCGCGAGGCCGTGCCCTCCTGGGGTTTTCTGCTCTCGGATGCCTATGTCAGCCTGCGCGCCAACCGGCCCTCCTTGACGGCTTTGCAGGTGGTCCATCGGGACGGTGAGGCAGTAGGCTACGTGGGAGCCGACTTCGACCTGCGAGACTTGCCGGTGACCGCCGAGCTTTATGAGGAGTCAGTAGACTCGCAGCAAATCAAGGGTGATCCGGCCATTCGCGGCACCGTTTTCCAGCAGTGCCGGGTCGAGAGCCTCATGGACAGGAGCATGGACCAGGCCTGCGCCATCCTGGAGGAGCTGCTGACCGAGCGCGGCATGTTCCAGGGGGTGATTCACTTCTCCAGCAGCCGCGCCACCATCTGGCTGGTGGAAGATCCCTTCCGCTACCGCATCTTCGACCATGAGGCCTTGAGTGATCCGGACGTGTGCCTGTTGTACCCGCGCCGGGCCTATCCGGAGAATGCGCTCATTCCGGCCGACAGGATAGGGAGCATACTGAAGGGGATGCGCCAGTTACGCTCCGCGGACGAGACCCTGTATCTGCGTTCGTCCTCCATCAACATCTTCAACGGCATGATCAGCCTAACCTTTTCCTGTGACGGCACCCACTATATGTGCTGGCGGGAGTTCCTCGAAAAGGACATGTCGTTCTGGGTGGGCAGTGCTGCTTAGGCCAGTGAACGCCGGAAGGCACTAACCGACACACGGGGTCCGAGGCAGACAGAATCCCTGAAACGCATTTTTGTGCCGGGGCTGGCCTGCCGTCGAGGTAGCAACCACCCCGAACACGCGGGGCTTCCCCTCATTTGCCCGGGCAGCAGATTGGTGCCGACACGCTTCGGAGCGGTGTATCCCCTACCCCTCCGCCATCTTGATCAATCATTTATATGCACTAAGCTAACAAAGGGCATTAACAAGAGGGGAAGGGCGTGAAGGGGGAGGAGAAGTCTCTGCTGCGAGCCTGTGCCTACGTCTGGGAGCAGACACACGACGCGGAGGCCCCGCGTTATATCAGCCGGTACTGCGAAGGTGCGTTGTCCCTGCATGCGCTGCGCAGCTACGTTCTGTCGACAGCCCTGCACCTGGCAGAAGAGCGGGGCCTGGAGCGAATCAAAAGGGTACGTTGAGCGGCGCGGGCCGCGTCGTCGCGTCCCGCCTCTCCGCGGCTCGGTGCAGTCGAGCAAGGGTTTAAACGAATGGCGTTGATTTCCGCCCGGGGGCCGGGTGCTGCTCCCAGGGAAGTCCATGGATAGGATACGACGAGGTCGACTCCACCCTCGTCACGCCCGCCTGCGCCGTCGCGGTCAGATCTCATGCAGCCCCTTGAGTCACGAACCCTGCTGGCAGGCCAACCGGGGCGCTCAACTACCCACATTCTCCATGGCGGCGCCTTGCAGCAGATTGAGCATCGCCGAAGACTTGTCGAGTGTCTCTTGATATTCCGCTTCCGCCTCTGAGTCCGCCACAATGCCGCCGCCGGCCCAGAATCGAATGACGCCGGCCGCGTTGACCATGGTGCGAATCGCGATGTTCATGTCCATCGATCCGTCGAAACCCACATAGCCGATGGCTCCGCAGTAGATGCCGCGGCGGTGCGGCTCAAGTTCCTCGATGATCTCCATGGCGCGCAACTTTGGCGCACCGGTAATCGAACCACCCGGAAAACACCCTCTGAGCAGCTGCAGCGAATCACGCCCGGGGGCCAGCCGGCCCGTAACGGTGCTGACCAAGTGGTGCACCGTGGCCAGGCTTTGCAACTCGCACATCTTCGGCACAGCCACACTGCCCACTGCACAGTTTTTGCCGAGGTCGTTGCGCAGCAGGTCAACAATCATTACGTTCTCGGCGCGGTCTTTGGCGCTCGTTCGCAGGGCGTCGGCAAGTAGGTGGTCTTCCCCAGGGCTGGCTCCCCGCCGACAGGTTCCCTTGATTGGCCGGGTTTCCACCCGACCTTCCCTAACCCGCAGAAAGCGCTCGGGCGAAGCGCTCAACACCTGCACGAACGGGAGGTTCAGGTAGGCCGCAAAAGGCGCGGGATTGAGCTGCCGCAAGGCCTTGTACGCAACCCAGGGGTCCCCGTCCGCCCGCGCGGAGAAACGCTGGGCGAAATTGACCTGATAGCAGTCGCCTTCCCGTATGTAATGCTTGATGCGCCGGAAACCAGTGGCATACTGCTGGTGGTCCATGTTGGAGACAACCGGTGTCAAGACGCGAAACGGCCTGCTCCCGGGAGCCCGCGGAGGCGCATGAAACAGCCGTCCCAGCGCTTCCCATCGTTCGCGGGTGAACGAGTCGCGGCCCTGACCCACCAGCCAGCTTCGTCTCGCGTGATGGTCCACGATCAGCGCCCAGTCATAGATACCGACTGCCATTTCCGGCAGTCCCTCGGCATCTGCCGCCACGCTCGGGATCCGCTCCAGGCGCCGTCCGAGATCGTAGGCGAAGTACCCAATCGCTCCTCCGCAGAAAGGCAGGCCCGAACGGCTCTCCACAGGGGCCTGAAGGTGGTCCCGAAGCACGTCAACGGGATCCGCGGGCGTCAGAGTGCTGGTCTGTCGGGACCTCACCTCGGTCATCTGCCCACGTGTGCACAGGGTCATCATGGGCTCCGCAGCGAGGATGTCGTACCTTCCCTGGTCTGTTCCCCAGCGGCCGCTGTCGAGAAATACGGCCCAGGGCCAATCGGCAATGGCCTCGAATAGCCTGGTGGAATCGGGGCTATAGGAGACTTCCGTAAGCAGCGGAACCGATGATCTGCCCATGGGCTGCACTCGTTTACTCGTCCAGCGGCTGACAGGCAAAAAGCCCCCGCAGTGCGGGCACCGGAAAGGACCAGCCGCAGGCCCGCTCTGACGTCCGCCAGGAGCGGGACTGAACTGGCCTCGCCGGCAAACGGCCGGATTGCATCGCTACCCGCCTGGGCGCCCCCGCGGCTGAGGATTCACGGCGGCCTATGCCGGCACAGCCCTAACCGAACGCCAATGCGAGCCCCCGGACAGCGTCCGCGGGCGACTCTGGGTCACAGATTTTGCGGTATGGGGGCTGGACCTACAAGCGCTACCCTGGCATGCTCTCTGCAGCTTCAGGCGGTGCAGCTATCATTACTCGTGGAGCTAGAGATAGAGACACCGACAAGACCGACAGGTGCCCGCGCGCCCTTGGCGAGTATACCTACATCGAGAGTGAAACTATGAAGAAATGGATCAAACCTGCATACAGTGATCTCCGCTTCGGCTTTGAGGTCACCATGTATATCCAGCATCGTTGAAACCAGCAAGTCTTCGGGACGTGACCTGACGTCCCGAGGACAGCCTCCCCCCCAAGCGTTTCTCTGGCCCGGCGGAAACCGATGTGGTCGCCTTGGGTGCCGCCACAATCGCTTGCCAGCTCAGGCAGGGAAGTACCGCAGGGCAAGATGCATGCAAATTCGCGTTCTAGGCTCGGCAGCGGGCGGGGGGTTTCCCCAATGGAACTGTAACTGCCACAACTGCTCACGATTGCGACAAGGACGCTTGAACGCGTCTGCGCGCACCCAGTCTTCCATCGCAGTGACCAGCGACGGCACGAACTGGGTGCTCTTCAACGCTTCACCCGACATTCGAGCCCAGCTGGAATCGTTCCCCGACATCCAGCCCGCTCGTAATACCCGCGACACCGGCATTGTGGCTGTGGTTCTGATGGACAGCCAGATCGACCACACCACGGGCCTGCTGATTCTTCGCGAAGGCAACCCACTGCGCATCTACTGTACCGACATGGTGTACGAGGACCTCACTACGGGCTTTCCAGTGCTGCGCATGCTCGAACACTACTGCGGAATAGAGCGGCATCCCGTTCCCCTGGGGCCTGGCGAATCATTCACGATTGCGGAGGCAGCGAGCCTGCGTTTCACTGCCGTGGCGCTCAGGAGCAAAGCGCCGCCGTACTCGCCCCACCGGCACGACCCCCACGAGGGGGACAACATCGGCATGCAGGTGGAGAATTTGGAGACGGGCCGCAGCCTCTTCTACGCTCCCGGTCTTGGCCTCATCGATCGTCCCGTGCAACGCCTGTTGGAGGCGGCCGATTGCCTGCTGGTTGACGGAACATTCTGGCGCCAGGACGAAATGCAGTGGGCTGGGGTGGGCACGAAGCTCGCCAGTGACATGGGACATCTTCCACAATCGGGCGACGACGGCATGATTGCCCGACTCAAGCCCCTCACCCGTCCGCGTAAGATTTTGATCCACATCAACAACACCAATCCGATCCTCGACGAGGACTCGCCCGAGCGTACCCAGCTGCGAGCCGCCGGCATCGAGGTCGCCTACGACGGCATGGAGATCACCCTGTGAACGTTTCGCCTCAAGCCATCGCGACGGCGAAGGCGTGCCGGTGACCCGTACGGCGCCCGTCGCCTGGAGCAGAGAGGAGTTCACCGCGCGACTCCGCGCGATGGACAACCGTTATCACATACACCACCCCTACCATGTGCTGATGAATGAGGG